>JAEYOB010000357.1 GCA_023412175.1 Pseudomonadota bacterium
GTGCAGATCACGACACTGAACGGGCGCTGGGCGAAGGCCGATCCGACGACCCGCCGGCCCATCGACGACTGCCGCACGGCATTCCTGGAGATCGGCAAGGACGGGCAATTCGCTCTGCACGACCCGCGCATCGAAACCCTGCCGGTCGACGGCAACATTGCCTTTACGGGCACCGACCCGTCCGAAGGCGTGGGCTTCAGCGGGGAGGGCGCCGCCCCGCACGGAACCCTGCGCCTGGAACCCGGCGAGACAGCGCGCCTTGACCGTGTCGCGTTGCGCTTGGAGCGGCCCTTCGCTTTCGGCGTCACCTTTGTCCGCTGCCGCTGAGCGTTACAGGTGTTCCAACCGTAACCTCACGGTTCCGGCCAGCGAGGCGCCCGGTGCCAACGCGCGCAGGCCGGCGTCGGCTTCGTCCGGGTGGTTGACGGCGTCGGTCATGTGGGTAACCGGCTCGACGCACAGGTAATCGCCCCCCTTGGGCGCGTAGACCACGAGATGGCCGAAGGCTTGGTCCGCCTCGACCGTCAGCCGGCGGCCAAGCCGCGGCCAGTCGATGGTGGCACGGCCGTCCCATCCGGTGAAGCCGTTGTCCACCACGACCTCGTCCATTGTGATTCCGGCGGGAAACTCCCACTCCCGCGGAACCCGTGCGCGTTCGCGCGGCAGCAGCGTGGCGTCGCCCAGCCAGACCGAGCGCACCGCGGCGGTCAGCCGCGTGCCCGGCGGCTTGGGCAGGTACGGGTGCAGGCCGAGCCCGGCGGGCATCGCCCGGCCGCTCTCGTTGACCAGTTCCAGCCGCACCTCCAGCCCGTCGGGGTGGACTGTGATGATCTGCGTCGCACTGTAACTCCATGGCCATGCGTCGGCCGTGTGGCAGTAGGACAGACGGAGCGATGATTCGTCCTGCGCCTCGACCGCCCAGGGCCGCTCCCAGCCGTGCCCATGAATGCTGTGCGGGCAGGCGGGTTGGTTGAGCGGCAATGCGATGTCCGCCCCGTCGAAGCGGAAGCGCCCGCCGGCGATGCGGTTGGAAAAGGGCACCAGCGGGAAGCAGCCCATGTCCACCGCCGAACCGTCGTCCAGCGCCGTGCCGGGCGTCGGGCGCAGCAGGTGCAATGGTCCATCCGCCTCCCACAGCGTCAACCGGGCGATCGAGCCGCCGATGCGCGGGGACACCACGCATTCCATCGCACCGTGCCGGAGCAGGAGCGGGCCGCAGGTGTCGGTCATGGAGGGCCTCCGGCTCGTTTGTGCGGCGCGGGACGGCGCCCTCCGCAGCTATCGCACACGCACAGAAGGAAGAAAAGAGAATGCCAAGCGCGAAAAATTGAAGGTATTTTTCTTACTGATCGGTCTCTAGTATACGGGCGGTTTACCCGCCGTTCCCATAATGGCGCTGCCCCGGCGTGTGCAAGGGGTGGCACACAACAACCATTCAGGATCATGGAGCCCAAGGCAGCACAACGGCCCGCCCCCGCGTCTCTCGGCCCCCTGGACGAGACCGAGGTTTGCCAGACCTTGGCCGACTTCCAGGGTCTGCTCGGGCGTACCGTGATGGGGATCGTGCTGCGCCAGCACCTCGACGCCCAGGTGCTGACGCCGACCGAGGTCATCCACTCGCACAAGCACCTGAAACTGCTGCTGGAGCAGGACACGCTCGTCGAGAACGCGCTGGTCAGGGTGGCGGCGGCGCAGGCCCGCTCCTCAGGACAGGACGCGCGGGCCCGCCGCCTAGCGATCCAGAGCGCGATCACCGAAACGCAGACCAAGGCCCGCATCGCCCAACTCGCCTTTGCCGACCTGCCAAAGGCTCGCCCGATGGTCGAGCAGGTCATGGGCATGGAGGCCGACAAGACGCCGACCGGCGACTTCGAGTACGATCTGCGGGTGGCGCTCGGCCACGAGCTATCGGTCCGCCGTTCCTGGACAGGGAAGTTCGATCGCCTCAACGAGTTGCTGCAATGGGAGCGCGACGAACGCCTCATGGCGGCCGTGGACGGCTGTTTCGCCGACATCCTGTCCTCCGCGGTTGCCGTGCAGGAACTGAGCGGCTCTCCCATGACGCCCGGCGGCATGCTGCTGGTCCTATGCGACGTGCTGCTTGGCCGGACCACGGTCGGCTCGATGCTCGGCCCGAACCGGATGGGCCTGCTCAACGCCATGTTCCGGCAGGGCAAGCTGCCGCAGGCGCGCGCCGCCGTGCTCGACCGCATCCGCCGCACCCTGCGCGCGCCGCAGCCGCTGGGTCGCATCCCGGCGGAGGACACCCGAGTGCTGCAGGGCGTGATGGGCTATCTGCTGACCCGCGATGGCGTGGTGGGTGACGCCGCCATGGCGGAGGCGCTGGCCGTCCGCTACGCGCGCCGGCTGGAACAGGGCGGTTCCGCGGCGTTCCGCCAATCCGTCCTTGCCATTGCCGACATGCAGGGGGACCTGTTCGCGCGTCTGCGCTACCTCATCGCCATGGCCGGCGCTCCGGCCGGCGAGCGGTTGCGCCCTGACATCGTCAGCGCCATCGATGCCGCGCTGGGCGACGGACGGCTGATCGAGAATGTCATCGTCCAGTCGCCGGACGTCGATCTCGTCCGTCAGGCCATCGTTGCCACCGTCGAGGCGATTGGCCGTACGCCGCTGCCCGACGAGGCGCGCGGCCGGCTGGCCGAACGGCTGGGTAACGTGGTGGACGATTTCGCCAAGCGTGGCCGGCTGGTGCACTGTCTGCGGCGGGTGGAGCCCATGCCGCACCGCCGGGTCATCCGGCTGGCCGAGCTGGCGACCTCCGGTCTGGTGCGTGAGGACGGTGCCTACCCGCTGCTCCGCCAGCATATCCTGGAGATCGCCAAGCAGCCGCAGTTCCAGGAGGACCTCGTCGCGCAGCAGAACTCCGAGGTGGCGCAGGCCGAAGTGCGGCGGCTGTATGAACTGCTCGACAGGCTGCGTCAGGCGCCGCCGGCCAGCGGCCTGACCCGGCCGGTGGCCCTCGCCATCGCCGGCATGCCTGCCGCCGCCTCCGAGGGACCATCCGTCGTCACGGCTCCCACCGTACCGCAACCCGTCGTCGCCGACCCCGCACCCGCCCGGCCCGGCGCCGCACAGCCCGAATCCGTGCCATGCCCGAGCTGCTTTGAGAAGACCCCGCTCGAACCCTGCGTCGTCTGCGGCTACCCGCAACGGATGGAAGGCCGCCCCGGCATCCACCTGCCGCCCGGAACCCCGTTGCATGCGCGCTACCGCGTCGGCCGGGTCCTTGGCCAGGGCGGCTTCGGTGCGACCTACCTGGGCTGGGACGAGCGGCTGCACGTCAAGGTCGCGGTGAAGGAATACTACCCGGCGAACCTGATCTCGCGCACTCCCGGCGGAACCGCGGTGGCGGCCTTCTCCGACGAGCACGCCAGGGGCTTTGCCGCCGGTCTGGGCAAGTTCCTGGAGGAAGCGCGGATGCTGGCCCGCCTGCGCGACGTGAAGGAGATCGTCGGCATCCAGGACTTCTTCGAGGAGAACGCCACCGCCTACCTCGTCATGGAGCTGCTGGAAGGTGGCACGTTCAAGAAATACATCGCCGAGAACGGCGGCCGCCTCGACTGCCGGCGGGTGCTGGGCGTCGTCGCGCCGATCATGAAGGCGCTCCAGACCGTGCACGAGCAGGGCTTGGTTCACCGGGACATCAGCCCCGACAACATCTTCCTGACGACGTCCGGCGAGCGCAAGCTGCTGGACTTTGGCGCCGCACGCCACGCGGCCGGGCAGGCGGCCAATCTGACGGTCATCCTCAAGCCCGGCTACGCGCCGCCGGAGCAGTATTCCCAGGAGGGCAAGCAGGGGCCGTGGAGCGACGTGTACGCCCTGTGCGCGACCATCTACTGCGCGTTGACCGGCAGGCCGCCGCCGGACGCCACCGGACGCTTCATGAACGACGCGGTGCCGAAACCCTCCGCGCTGGGCGCGCAGGTGCCTGCGGCGTTCGAGACGGTGCTGATGAGCGGCCTCGCCATGCGATGGCAGGACCGGCCGCGGACCATGCGGGACCTGCTGAAGGGGTTCACCGCGGCGCTGGGATAGAGATGCCCGCCGGCTGCTGCCCCGGCCCTCGATTGCGGGCCGCGTGGGGGCCATGAGGTACGGCGGCGGCATGGCCGGCGGGCTGTGCGCCGGGCCGTTACTTGGCGTCGGCGGCGACCTGCATCTTCACGATCTTGTCCGGATCCTTGACGCTGCCATTGCGGGCCTGGTCACCCTTCTTGATCTTGTCGACGAGATCCATGCCTTCGACGACCTTGCCCCAGACCGTGTACTGCTTGTCGAGGAACGGGGCCGGCGCGAAGCAGATGAAGAACTGGCTGTCGGCGCTGTTCGGATCCGGCGTGCGGGCCATGGACACCGTGCCGCGGACGTGCGGCTCGCTGCTGAACTCAGCCTTCAGCTTCGGCTTGCCCGAACCGCCCGAGCCGGTGCCGGTCGGATCGCCGGTCTGCGCCATGAAGCCGTCGATGACACGGTGGAACACGACGCCGTCGTAGAAGCCCTGGCGGGCCAGCTCCTTGATGCGGGCGACGTGGCCGGGTGCCAGATCGGGGCGCATCTCGATGACGACGCGGCCGTCCTTCAGGTCAAGGTAAAGGGTGTTTTCCGGATCCAAGGCAAGAGCCTCCCCTGCGATGAAAAAGGCGCTCAAGAGCGCCATCGTTACAATGCGCACCAACCGAAACATGCGAAACTCTCCGATGTGCCGATGCGGCCGACGGACGATAGGGGAAACCGAAGCGATTGCATAGACGCCCTTCCGATGTGGCAGGGCACGCAGTGCCCGGTGCCGGAAGATAGTGCGGTCGGCCGGTGTTCACCAAGGTGGCGATGTGATGGAGTGGCGGGTGCGGCGGGGGTGGCTTGGTCTTGTGGCGGGAGGTGTCGCGCTGGCTGCGTTGGCGGCGGCATTGCCCGACCTGCTTGGAGCGGCGCTGACCCAGGCGCTCCGCCATGGTGGGCTGAAGGACGCGGCAGTGGACATCATCGCGCTCGGGGTGTCTGAGAGCCGGGCGACTCTGCGCGCCGACGGGATCGAAGCCCATGTCGCCGTCCGGCACCCACCGGGGCGTCTACTTCATGGCCGGGTGGAGCGGATCACGGTGAGCGGCGCGACGGTGCGCCTCCCGCTGAGCGGTCTTGGTGGTAACGGGTTGGGCGGCGAGGGCGGGCTGCCGGCCCTGCCGGTCGACGAACTGGTCGTCGAGGACAGCCGCCTTGCGCTGGAGACCCCGGATGGACCGCTCGCGGTGGAGACCGCCGCGGTGCTGCGGCCGGCGGGCGGCACGCTCGACCTGCGCAGCAGGGGCGCGTCCCTGCACCTCGCCGGGCAGTTCGCGGAGGACGGAACGCTGATCCTTGAGGTGACGGGCGATTCCCTGGATCTGGCGTTGGCTGCAGCGCTTGCCGGATCCGAAGCGCCCATCGCCGGCTTGGCCGGCTTGACGGGAACGCTGCACGGCCGGTTCACGGGCGACGGCGTCGTGCTGATGCCGGACGGCTGCCTGACGCTGACCGCCAAGGGATTGGCCATGCGTGGCGAGGCCGTCGCCTTGCCCAAGGGGCTGTGCCTGCGCGGTGCCGGCGAAACCCTGGTGCTGACTGGGGGAGCGGTGGAACTGCAAGCGCTGACCGTCGCCGGGACGCTCGGCCTGCCGGCGCACCGGCTGACGGTCGATGATCTGGTTCTTGCCGTGTCCTACGACGGCGGACTCGTCGTCGAACTCACGAAAGGACGACTGCGCAGCACCGACGCTCCACCGATGTTCGCCCCGCTGGCGCTCACGGGCCGTGCGGAGGGCGCTTTCGACAGGCCGCTCGCCTTCACGGCCACCGCCGCCGGGCCGACCGGCGTGACGCTGGAGGCCAAGGGAACGCACGAACCGGCAACCGGCGCCGGGCAGGCCGAGCTGCGCCTGCGCCCCATCACCTTCCGCGAGGGCGGCTCCAACCCGGCGATGCTGGCGCCGCGTCATGCCGGAGGCGTCACGGCGGCGGCCGGCAAGCTGGCGGGACGGGGGGAACTGGCGTGGAACGACGCGGGCCTGACCTCGAAGGGCGAGCTTTTGCTGACCGATGTGGCGGGCACGCTCGGCCCGGTGTCCGTCGCCGGCCTGAACGGCGCGCTGCGGCTGAGCAGCCTGATGCCGCCGGTTCTGCCCAGCGGGCAGTCTCTGGCGGTGAAGCTGCTGGATGTCGGGTTGCCGCTCACCGATGGGGTGGTGACGTTCGGCCTGTCGCGCCGGGGCATCCTCGACGTGGACCGCGCCGAATGGCGGTGGGCCGGCGGCGTGGTGCGCGCAAAACCATTCGAGATGGCACTGGACGCTCCCAACGGCGTCGTCGAGTTGGCGGCGGAGGGGCTGGAGCTTGGTACGGTGCTGGCGATGGCCAGCATCGACGGGCTTGACGCCGCGGGGCGGCTGAATGGCACGCTGCCGGTGCGTGTCGGCGACGGCGCCGTACGCCTGGAGGGCGGCGTGCTGGAGACGGAGGCGCCGGGCCGCCTCAGCTATGATCCGGAACAGCCGCCGGCCGCCCTGAAAGGGGATCCGGGGAGCCCGACGGGATTGCTTCTGGGCGCCCTCACGGATTTCCACTACGAGAGCCTGCGCGCCACGGTGGACGGCGAAGCGGGCGGCGAGATGCGCGTCGGCCTGCGGGTCCTCGGCGCCAACCCGGAATTCTATGGTGGTCACCCGGTGGCCCTGAACCTTAATCTGAGCGGCGCGCTCGACCGGATTCTCCGTCAGGGGCTGGACGCCTACCGCATCCCCGACGCGGTGCGCGAACGCATGCTGGACTTCGAGAGAAAAGGACCTTCATGACCGACATGACCTTGCGCCGGGCCTCGATCTTTGCGGGGACGGCCCTCGCGGTGGCGGCGATTGCGGCCTGCGCGCCGACCGTCAAGATCGAGGCCCCGGACAAGCCCATCGAAATCAATCTGAACGTCAGGATCGAACAGGAGGTGCGGGTGAAAGTGGAGCGCGACCTGGAAAAAATCATCCAGGAAGACCCGGCCCTGTTCGGTCTGACGCCTTCCAAGCCCAAGGAGACGACGCCATGAGACGGTGGTTCCCGCTCCTCGCCCTGATGGCGCTGCTGGGGGTGTCGGCCCCCGTCGTGGCGCAGGATCCGTTGGCCGGCGCCAAGCAGGCCGGACAGGTGGGCGAGCGCCCCGACGGGCTGGTCGGCACCGTTCCCGGCGCCCCCGCCGCCGTGCAAGCGCTCGTCGATCAGGTCAACGCGCAGCGCCTAGAGCGCTACCGCGGCATCGCCGCGTCCAACGGCACCTCGGTGGACAAGGTGCAGGCCGTGGCCGGCCAGCAACTCATCGACCGCACGCCGGCCGGGCAGTACGTGCTGAGC
>JAEYOB010000370.1 GCA_023412175.1 Pseudomonadota bacterium
GCATGCTGGCCCCGGCCCAGATGCTGGCGCTGTCGCTGTGCGCTCCAGGCACCGAGATGACGGGGACCATCGCCGCGCTCGGGGCGGCGGGCGCCGGCCTGGCCGTGGTGCTGGTGCACATGGCGGCCATGCTGACGATGATCGCCGTCGTGGCGCTGGGGGTGTTCGACACCATCGGTCTCGGAATCCTCCGCCGCGGCTGGGTCAACTTCGATCTGCTGTGGGCGGGCGCCCTGATCGGCACCGGGTTGGCGATCCTCCTGATCCGCTGAGCGCCGCCTGCTTTGCACGTAGGGGTTCGAACTGGGCGAACCATTGCCCCGAGCCTTCCGGTTCCGTCGCATCGTAATACAGCGAAGACATCCGCAGGCCGCCGGCGCCGCCCAACTCAGGACCGGAAATCATGGTTTGGAAGTGCTCGCCGCCAAAAATGCGGTGCGTGACGGTGACGTAAAGCCGCGACAGCATTCCGTCACGCAGCATGGTCTCAAGCATGCGCGGACCGGCCAGCAGATACAGACTGCGGAAGCCAAGGCGACCAAGTTCCCGCACCAGGGGCGCCCCCTTCACCATCTTGCCTTTGCCGGCGACGATCACCTCATAGCCGTCTGCGCGCAGCGCCTGGACCTTCTCCGCGGGCGCCGCGGCGCCGGTGGCGACGAGGACGCGCTGCACATTCAGCGCAATGGATCTGGGAAAAGGGAAATTCAGGCTCGAACTTGCGATCACGACGGCCGGCTGCGGGGGCAGCCCGTTCTCCTCCCGCCAGCGCGCAAGGTCCCGCGTACCGTCCTGCATCCCAATCTGTAAGACATCGTCCAGCTGGCCTGCCGCAATGTCGCGCAGGTAGCCACCGTGCGTAATCAGGCAATCGGCCTGCGCCTGCAGTTCAAGGAACAGACGGAAATCGTTGCCGCCGGTCAACCCCGCCGGCACGTGGCTCGACCCGGTGACGGGATCCTGCAAGGCGATGCGCCCGTCCAGGCTGCTGACGAAGCTTGCGTATACGAAAGGCGCGGCCGCGCTGCCCAGCGCATGCACCTTGTGAGCAAGGAATGTTCCCTCAAGCGCGACGTCTTCCGGCGGGCCTGGGTACAGCCTGAGAATGCGCGCTCCCATCATCAGCCGTAGCGTTCCTGCGCGGTGGCGAACAGCGGCGTCAAGATCCGCCGATGTCGTTCGACATCAGAAAATGGCGTCGGCCGCCTGCGCCGGCTATGGGCTCTCAAGTGCCACCACGCGTCGGCGCAGTGCCTTCAACTCGTCGAAGCGCTTGGTAACGTCGCGCAGGATGGCGGCCATACCGAGCATGGCGCCGCCGTCATCCTTCAACGGCACAATGGTGAACTCCACCGAGATGCGCCGGCCATCCTTGGTCAACGCCGGCACCGACAACAGATCCCCGCTGCCGTAACGGCTGCGACCGCTTGCCATCACTGCATCGTAGCCTTCCCAGTGCACCCGGCGCTGCTTCTCCGGAATGATCAGGTCGAGCGACTGCCCGATCGCCTCGGCCGCCGTGAAGCCGAAGATCCGCTCGGCACCAGCGTTCCAGAAGCGGATTGCTCCCTCGCGGTCGGAATAGATGACGGCCTCGGCCTCACTCTTCAGCACCGCGACGCCCAGGCGTTGCAGGTCCGTCGTATCCATGATCCCCCCACGCTCGTCAATCCGGCAAGCTCCGGCTGCGATCCGAGAAAAATAGTAAATCTTTTCGAAGCCTCGGCAAACTCTGCGTTTCGTAATCGGCGCCTGTCAGCGCCTCATCAATTTGAAGATGATACCGAACATCACAAGCGCGCCGACTTCAGCTATGGCCGGCAGCCATGACGGATGCAGCACGATGCCCAACGGCATGATGAGGAGGAGCACAAGTGCCGGAAAGACAACATAGGGAGACTCCGGCACATGAAGCCCGGTATCCGCCTCACCTTCATCGACAGCGGCATCGTCATTATCGGCATATCCAACGCTCATGGAATTCTACTCTCTACTCGGTGAAAATGTGGAGCAGCGCGGCGCAAACCGCGTCGCGACCGTAAAACCCTTATTGACTTTGGAAAAGAGAATTTGTTCGATGCTTGTCATCGATATTATCAATGAATAGAGGGTGGCAACATGGATATCGACCTCGCCCGAACCTTCCTTGAGGTCGCGCTTTCCGGAAGCTTTGTGGCTGCAGCCGAGCGCCTCCACGTCACCCAATCCACGGTGAGCACGCGCATCCGCCAACTCGAGGAGTTGCTGGGGTGCCGCCTATTCGTGCGCAACAAGGCCGGCGCCAGCCTCACCCCGGCCGGCGTGCAGTTCCAACGCCACGCGGCGGCCATGGTGCGGATCTGGGAGCAGGCCCGACAGGAAGCCGCCTTGCCGCCCGGACATCGGGCGATGCTGCGCATCGGCAGCGAGGCCGGCCTGTGGAACAGGCTGCTGCACCGTTGGATTCCCTGGATGCGGCGGAACGCGCCGGACATCGCCTTGCGTTGCGAAGTCGGGTTGCCGGACGGCCTCATGCATGCGTTGCAGGAAGGCATCCTCGACCTTGCCGTGACGTATTCGGCCCGCAGCTTGCCGGGGATGCGGGTTCAGCTCCTCTGCGAGGAGGAACTGGTTCTGCTGCGCGTCCGGGGGGAAAACGGCGACGAGGGAAACGACGAGTACGTTCACATCGACTGGAGCGAGGAGTTCCGCCGCCAACTCCGGCTTCATCGTGCCGATACGCCGATGCCGCCGCTCTCCATTGCGGTCGGCACCCTGGGCCTTGACTACCTGACGCAATGCGGCGGTACCGGGCATCTTCCGAGAGCGTTGGCCCAGCCTCTGGTCGAGGCCGGGACCGCCCGCATTCTGGCTGAGGAGCGCCCCTACACGCTCCCGATCTACGCCATCCACCCGAACGATGGCGCCCCCGCCACCCTCGAGCCGGCGTTTGCCGGGCTGCGTGCGATTCTCACTCCGGATAAGGCCTGACGTACGTGGGGTTCCAGTCTTCCCGGCTTTCTTCGGCGCACTGACGCACGACACTGCGGCGGCCGTTGGGTTCTCGCCGCAGAACAGGAATAACCCCACCCGTCAAGCGCCCGTTTGGGGCTTATCCATTCGGCACAAAGCAATCATACCTTTTTTCGGAGGGCCAAATCAGTAGCTCGGCTGTTTGACGCCACAATGGAAAAATACCTTCAGGCGTCCAACTCCGAGGTGCGGTGATGACAGAGCGCTTCACGAAATCAGCCGCGCGAAACATCTTCTACGGCGGATCCCTCTTCTTCTTCGTCACCTTCGTCGCGTTGACCGTTCACAGTCACTACTACATGCGCACCGTCAGCACAGACGAAGCCACCCTGACCGACGCCGTCGCCCGCGGCAAGCATGTGTGGGAGCGGAATTCCTGCATCAACTGCCACTCGCTGCTTGGCGAGGGCGCCTATTTCGCCCCGGAGCTCGGCAATGTCTGGGTGCGTTACGGCGGGCGAGACGATGCCGAGAGCGCGCGGGCGGCATTGATCGCCTGGATGCAGGCGCAGCCGAGCGGGGTCGAAGGCCGCCGCCAGATGCCGCAATTCAACCTCACCGACCAGGAACTCAACGATCTGGTCGACTTCCTCGAATGGACCAGCCGCATCGATACGCAGGGCTGGCCGCCGAACAACGCGGGTTGAGGGGGGAGCCATCCGATGAAATACGCCACCCAACGCATCGCCTACTGGTACTTCGTCTGCGCGATGGCGCTGTTCGTCGTCCAGGTGCTGGTGGGGACGCTCGCGGGGACGGTCTACGTCCTGCCGAACTTCCTGTCCGAGATCCTGCCCTTCAACATCCTGCGGATGATCCATACGAACGCGCTGATCGTCTGGCTCCTGCTCGGCTTTTTCGGCTCCGCCTACTATCTGATCCCGGAGGAGGCCGAGCACGATATCGTGAGTCCAGCGCTGGCCTACGTCCAGCTTGTGATCCTCATGGTCGGTGCGCTGGCCGCGGTGGTCGGCTATACGCTCGGCATCCACGAGGGCCGCGAATTCCTGGAACAGCCGCTGTGGGTCAAGGCCGGCATCGTCGTCGCCGCGCTGATCTTCCTCTACAACGTCTCGCTGACCGTGCTGCGGGGGCGCAAGACGGCAGTCACCAACGTCCTGCTGCTCGGGCTGTGGGGCATCGCCATCTTCTTCCTGTTCGCCTTCTACAACCCGACCAACCTGGCGCTGGACAAGCTGTACTGGTGGTACGTCGTCCATCTTTGGGTCGAGGGCGTGTGGGAACTGGTCATGGCCGCCATCCTGGCCTTCCTGGTCATCAAGATGACCGGCGTCGACCGCGAGGTGGTGGAGAAGTGGCTGTACGCCATCGTCGGGCTGGCGCTGTTCTCCGGTCTGCTCGGCACCGGCCACCACTATTACTGGATCGGCGCTCCGGGCTACTGGCAGTGGATCGGTTCGGTGTTCTCGACGCTGGAGGTGGCCCCCTTCTTCGCCATGGTGCTGTTCGCCTTCACCATGGCCTGGAAGGGCCGGCGCGACCACCCCAACAAGGCTGCCTTCCTGTGGACCCTGGGCACGCCGGTCTTCGCCTTTTTCGGCGCGGGCGTGTGGGGCTTCATGCACACCCTGTCCTTCGTGAACTACTACAGCCACGGCACCCAGGTCACCGCGGCGCACGGCCACCTCGCGTTCTTTGGCGCCTACGTCATGCTGAACCTCGCGATCATCAGCTTCGCCATGCCGCATCTGCGGGGGCGTGCCCCTTACAACCAGGTGCTCAACATGTGGAGCTTCTGGATCATGACCTCGGCCATGGCCTTCATGACCTTCACGCTGACCTTCGCCGGGGTCGTGCAGATCCACCTTCAACGCGTCATGGGCATCACCTACATGGAGGTCCAGGAGCAGCTGGCCCTGTTCTACTGGATGCGCCTGGGGGCGGGCGCCTTCGTGGTAATCTCCGTGCTTCTGTTCCTCTATGCGATGTTCGGACCGGCCCGTGAACAGGTGCCCGCGCGCACCCAGCCCTCGGTGGCCCCGGCGGAATGAGCGGCATGGACTCTACTATCGCCACTGGGACGGCGGCCCGCGCCGCCGTCCCGTTCTACTCGCCGACCGGCAACGAGGTGGCGCTGTTCGAGCACGCCCACCGCAACCGGTTGCCGCTGCTGCTCAAGGGGCCGACCGGCTGCGGCAAGACCCGCTTCGTCGCCCATATGGCGGCCCGGCTGGGCCGTCCGCTCCACACGGTATCGTGCCACGACGACCTGACCGCCGCTGACCTGACCGGCCGCTACCTGCTCAAGGGCGGCGACACGGTGTGGACCGACGGCCCGCTGACCCGCTCGGTGCGTGAGGGCGCGATCTGCTACCTCGACGAGGTGGTGGAGGCGCGCAAGGACGTCACCGTGGTGCTGCACCCGCTGACCGACGACCGCCGCCTGCTGCCCCTGGAACGCACCGGCGAACTGCTGGAGGCCCCGCCGGAGTTCATGCTGGTCGTCTCCTACAATCCCGGCTACCAGAACATCCTGAAGTCGCTGAAGCCCAGCACCCGCCAGCGGTTCGTCGCCATCGAGTTCGGCTTCCCGAACCCCGAGGCCGAGACCGGCATCGTCGTCCAGGAGAGCGGGCTGTCCGCCGACCGGGTCGCGCCGCTGGTGCGGCTGGGCAACGCCCTGCGCGCGCTCAAGGGACAGGATCTTGAGGAAGGAGTGTCGACCCGCCTGTTGGTCTATTGCGCGTCCTTGATCCGCGACGGGATGCCCCGCGACGAGGCAATCCTGGCGTCGATGATCGAGCCGCTCACCGACGACCCGGAGGTCAAGAAGGCTCTGCTTCGGGTCGCCGAACTCACGCTGGGATGATCGCATGGCCTCCATCTGGGAACCCGAGGAGTTCGTCGGAGCCCTGTGGCACCGTCTGGTCGGCGACGCCGCGTCCTACCCGCGTCATCCGGAGGCGGCGGTCCGCCTGGACGCGATGCGCGCCCGCCTGGGCGTGCTGTTC
>JAEYOB010000421.1 GCA_023412175.1 Pseudomonadota bacterium
GCCCTGAACGGCGTGTCGCTGACCGTTGCCCCGCATGAGGTGACGTGCATCGTCGGCCCGTCCGGCTGCGGCAAGTCCACGCTGCTGCGCCTGATCAGCGGGCTGGAGACCTTGCAGGCCGGCTCCATCTCCATCGGCGGCGTCCCGGTCGCCGTGCCCGGCAGTTCGTTGCCGCCGGAGCGCCGCCCGGTCGGCATGATGTTCCAGGACTTCGCGCTGTTCCCGCACCTGACGGTGTCCGGCAACATCGCCTTCGGGCTGCGCCATCGCCCGCGCGCCGAGCGCGACGCCCGCGTGGCCGAACTGCTGGAGCTGGTGGCGCTGGAGCGCTACGCCGACGCCTACCCGCACACGCTGTCGGGAGGCCAGCAGCAGCGCGTGGCGCTGGCCCGCGCCATGTCGCGCGAGCCGGCCGTGCTGCTGCTCGACGAACCGTTCTCCGCGCTGGACGAGCAGTTGCGCCGCGCCGTCCGCGAGGAGGTGGTGCAGATCATCCGGGCCAGCGGCATCGCCACCCTGGTCGTCACCCACGACCCCGAGGAGGCCATGGAGATCGGCAGCCGGGTGGTGGTGATGGCCGAGGGCCTTATCGTCCAGGCCGACACGCCCTACGCGCTGTACCACAGCCCGGCCAACAGCTTCGTCGCCCAGCTGTTCGGCGAGTTGAACCGCTTCTCCGCCCGCGTGGTGGACGGCCATCTCGACACCCCGCTCGGCCGCTTCGCCGCGCCCGCCGACACGGCGGCCGGCGCCCTGGAAGTCGCCTGCCGGGTCGAGGACGTGACGGTGCGCGCGCCCGGCAGCGAGCCCGGCGGAATCGCCGCCACGGTCCGCCGCACCAGCTTCCTCGGGTCCACCACCCGCGTCTGCCTGAGCCTGCCGGCCGGCGGCCTTCCCGATGGCGTGGAAATCCACGCCCGTCTGCCCGGCTACGTGCCCATGCGCGTTGGCGACGCGGTGACGGCGTCGGTCGATCCGCAGCGCCTCATGCTGTTCCGCGCCGAGCGGCCGGGTGCGTGAGGAAGCCTTCCTCCCTCAGTCCGATGCCTTGGCGTATTTCTTCTTCGCCACCTCCAGCGACGCCAGCAACTGCTGGCCGGTGGCGCCCCCGTCGCCGCTGACGCGGCCGTTCATCACCGCCTTGATGGCATCCACGTGGGCCTTGAACAGCCGTTGCTCGTTGGGGGTCACCGCCTTCAGCCCGCCGCTGCTCGCCTCGTAGAGCGATTTGGCGATGTGGGTGATCAGCGGGTAGCCGAAGATGCCGCCCTGCCCGCGCATCTCCAGCGCCGAACGGTTGATCTCCGCCATCAGCCCGGCGACGTGGCGCGAATCGGCGCCCAGCCGGTCGATGCGGCGCGCCATCTCCTCCACCTCCCCCGCGATCCAGGTCGCGTAATCGCCGGCCCGGTCCTGGATCTCCGCCTCGGCGGCGGCCAGCACCGCCTCCGGCAGAACCGGCACCGGATCGCGCGGGCCGATGCCGGCCTTGGCGCCCAGCCGGTTCGGCAGCTCGAAATAGACCACCGGGTAGCGGTCGATGCCCGCCGGCCTGGACTGGCTGTGCACCACCAGGATCTCCCGGTCGGTGACCATGCGGCACTCCATCTGCACCGGCTTGGCCGCGCGCCGCCGGTCGGGTCCGAAATAGCCGTTGGCCAGCACGAAGCGCCGCGGCCGGGCGACCGCCAGCATCAACCGGACGCTCACCGTGTGCGCCGAGAAGGGCTTGGCGAGGAAGTCGGTGGCGCCCAGGTCGCGCGCCTGCGCCACGTAATGCCGGTCGGCGGCGCCGGACAGCATCAGCACCGGCAGGAACTTGTCCGGCGACTTCGGGCTGGAGCGGATCCAGCGCAGCAGCATCATGCCGTCCACCTCCGGCATGACGATGTCGGTGATGACCACGTCCACCGGTGCGGTGCCGGGCACCAGCGCCGCCTTGCGCTCCTCGAAGAAGCGGATGGCGTCGGCGCCGTTCCTGGCGGCGTGCACCGTGCCGACGCCGATGGTGCGCAGCGCGCCCACCAGCACCGAGCGGATGAACGCGCTGTCCTCCACCACCAGCACGGACAGCCGGGCGAGCCGCGACCATCCCTTGTTCGACCCCTCGTTCATTGCGTTTTGCTGATTTAATGCGTTGAATTAGCGGCGAATTCATGACATGCCCGCGCCCCGCTTGGCGAGGGGGAAGTTCGGGGGCATCCGCACAGGGAAGGCTTTGCGCGGACGCACGGCACCGCTACCTTGGACGGAACGACAAGGGAGGATCCATACACCATGCCGCAGCCCGACCACATCATGGCCCTGCCCGTACCCGACCCGTCCACGCTGGACGAGGACATGCGGGCCTATTTCGACAAATGCACGGAGAAGCTCGGCTTCATCCCCAACGTCCTGAAGTCCTACAGCAGCCGGCAGAAGAAGCTGCGCACCTTCGCCCAGTTCTACAACGAACTGATGCTCGGCGAGAGCAAGCTGTCCAAGCTGGAGCGCGAGATGATCGCGGTGGTGGTCTCCTCGGCCAACCACTGCTACTACTGTCTGGTGGCGCATGGACAGGCCGTGCGCAAGCTGTCCGGCGACCCTCAACTTGGCGAGATGCTGGTGATGAACCACCGCGTGGCGCCGCTGGAACCGCGCCAGCGCGCCATGCTCGACTTCGCCTGGAAGCTGACCAAGGAGCCCTGGTCCATGGGCGAGGAGGACCGCGAGGCCCTGCGCCGCGCCGGCCTGACCGATGAGGAGATCTTCGACGTCGCCGATGTCACCGGGTTCTACAACATGTCGAATCGCGTCGCCTCGGCGGTGGACATGATCCCCAACCCCGAGTACCACGCGCTCGACCGCTGACCCGTTCGCTTCGCCATGGCCGGCGGTGCCGCCG
>JAEYOB010000450.1 GCA_023412175.1 Pseudomonadota bacterium
AGCTGAGCAGGGAGTAGAGGATGGCCGACATCGCGACGCTGCCGATGAAGAGGACCACCACGTTGCCCGGCTGGCCGGCGTACTTGCGCATGGCGGGGACCTTGCGGATCGCGTACATCGGCATGATGAAGAGCAGGGCGGCGATGATCGGGCCGCAGAGGGTTTCGATCATGCCTAGGATGCTCGGGTTCAGGGTGGCGGCGATCCACACCGCGGCGACCATGAACAGCGCGCTGAAGCGGTTGATCGCCTTCTCATCCACGGCCTTGCCCTGGCCGCGCAGCTGCTGGACGATGAGGCCGTTCAGGCCTTCACGGGCGCCGAGGTAGTGGCCGAAGAACGACTTGGTGATGGCGACGAAGGCGACGGCCGGCGTCAGGTAGGCCATCAGTGGGTTGTCGAACTTGTTGGCCAGGTAGGACAGGATCGAGATGTTCTGGGCCTTGGCGGTCGCGAGGTCGGCCGGCGTCAGGCTGAGCACGCTGCTGAAGACGAAGAACATGACGACCAGGACCATCATGACGGCCGCGTACTTCTCGATGCGTTCGCTCTGGGCCTCGGCCTCGACGCCGTACTTCTGCTGCTGGGCCACGACGAAGCGGGAGATGGCCGGGGAGTGGTTGAACGAGAACACCAGGGCCGGGATGCTGAGCCACAGGGTCAGGCTGAACTGGCCGGCGCTCGGCACCTCGTTCATGGCGGCGCCGTTCACGTCCGGGAGCAGGTAGACGGCGATGCCCAGCAGGACGAAGACGAACGGGTAGACGAGCCAGCTCATGACCCGCACGACCATCTGCTCGCCCAGCTTGATGACGGCCATCAGGCCGAGGATCAGGCCCAGCGACAGCAGGATGCGCGGCGGCGGCGTCATGCCGAGCTGGTTGATCATGAAGCTCTGCACGGTGTTGGTCAGGCCGACGCCGTAGATGAGCAGGATGGGCAGGATGGTGAAGAAGTAGAGGAGCGTGATCAGCTTGCCCGCGGTGGCGCCGAAGTGCTCGGCCACCACTTCCGTGATGTCGCTGCCGGGCTTGGAGGAGGACAGGATGAAGCGGCACAGGCCCCGGTGGGCCAGGTAGGTCATGGGGAAGGCCAGGAGGGCCATCACCGCCAGCGGCCAGAAGCCGCCGAGGCCGGCGTTGATGGGCAGGAACAGGACGCCCGCGCCGATCGCCGTGCCGAAGAGACCCAGCATCCAGGTCGTGTCGTGCCTGGTCCAGGCAATGGGTGGATTGCCAAGCCTCGTGGTCTCGGTTGAGATGCTTACCATCGTACGCCTCCTGCAAGCCCGCCGGAGTTTGGGTGGCCGTGCCACGCGTCGGGGCTGCTGCGAATTGACCTGGAGGCAAGGTAGCGACGCCGGTCCGCCCCATGGTGCGGTATCCGGGGAGTGGCGGAATACGGGGGTGAGCGGCGGAATACGGGGACGAGCGGCGGGGCCGGATCAGACGATTCCCAGCCGTTCCTTGAGCGGGCCGAGGAAGCGGCGGCTGACGGGAACGGTATGGCCGCCCTGCATCAGGATCTCCGCGAGGCCGCCGTCCACGAAGCGGATCTCCCTGATGCGCTCCGGGTTGACGAGGTTCTGGCGGTGGCAGCGGAACAGCGGGCTCTTTTCCTGCAGGGTGTGCAGCGTCAGCTCGGTGAAGCTCTCCTGCCCGTCCTCGCCCACCACATAGACGCCGCCGGGGCGGGAGACGACGTATTCCACGTCCTCTAGCTTCATCAGCGTGATGCGGTTGTGGCCCGAGCAGGGGATCTGCCGCAGTTCGGAGGCGCCCTTGAGCACGCCGACGTCCTGCGGCGTGCGCTCGCGGCGCAGCCGTTGCAGCGTCTTCGCCAGCCGCGCCGGGTCGGCCGGCTTCAGCAGGTAATCGAAGGCGTGCTCCTCGAAGGCCTGCACCGCGTATTCGTCGTGCGCGGTGAGGAAGACGATGCGCGGCATGCGCTCGGGGTCGAGCATGCTCAGCATCTCCAGGCCGCTCACCCGCGGCATCTGGATGTCGAGGAACACCACGTCGGGCGCTTGGCGGTTGATGGCGCCGATGGCCTCGATGGCGTTGGCGCACTCGCCGATGATGCGGACGTCGGCGTCCTCCAGCAGCCGCCGCAGTTCCTCGCGCGCCAGTGGTTCGTCATCGACGATCAGCACGGTCATGGCGGCGTTGGGCATCATGCGGTGACAGCCTCCAGCGGCAGGCGCAGTGTGACGCGGGTGAAGACGTCCGGTTCGCAGGCGATGGCGACGCCGTAGGCCTCGCCGTAGCGGTTGCGGATGCGGCGGTCGACGATGGTCATGCCCAGGCCGTCGCCGCCGGGCTTCTCCTCGTACAGGCCGGCGTTGTCCTCGACTGATAGCAGCAGGTCGCCGCCCTCGCGCCGGGCGGTGATGCGGACGTGGCCGCTGCCCAGCAGCTGCGAGGTGCCGTGCTTGATGGCGTTCTCCACCACGGGCTGGAGCGAGAAGGCGGGCAGACGGGCGTGGCGCAGCTCGTCGGGCACGTCGATGTCCACCGTCAGGCGGCCGGTGAAGCGCGCCAGCTCGATCTGCAGGTACGCGTTGACGTGCTCGATCTCGTCGCCGAGGGAGGCGTCCCCGCTCGGCCGCTTGAGGTTCTTGCGGAAGAAGGTGGACAGGCTCTGCACCAGCTGGCGGGCGCGTTCCGGGTCGATGCGGATCACCGCCGAGATGGTGTTGAGGGCGTTGAACAGGAAGTGCGGGTTGACCTGCGCGTGCAGCAGCTTGATCTCCGACTGCGCCAGCAGCGCCTTCTGCTGCTCGTAGCGGCCGGCGAGGATCTGGTTGGACAGCAGCTTCGCGATGCCTTCCCCCAGCGTGCGGTTGATGGTCGAGAAGATCCGGGTCTTGGGCTCGTACAGCTTGATGGCGCCGATCACCTGATCGCCCTCGCCGGCCAGCGGGATCACCAGCGAGGCTCCCAGCCGGCAGTGCGGGCTGATCGAGCACTGGTAGGCGACCTCGTTGCCGTCGGCGTAGAGGACCTGGTTGCTGGCGATCGCCTGATGTGTCTGGAGCGAGGTGATGGGATGGCCGGGCAGGTGGTGGTCGTCGCCGATGCCGATGAAGGCCATCAGCTTCTCGCGGTCGGTGATCGCCACCGCGCCGACGCCGGTCTCCTCGTAGATGATGCGGGCGACCCGCATGCTGTTTTCCTGGTTGAAGCCGCTGCGCAGCACGCCGTCGGCGCGCGCGGCGATCTTCAGCGCCTTGGCCGAGAAGGCGCTCGACTGCTTCTCGATCAGGGCGCGGCGGTCGAGCAGGATGCGCATGAACATCGCCGCACCCAGCGCGTTGGCGATCAGTTCCGGCAGCGCGATCAGGCCGACGATGTGCACCGCGTCCTCATACGGCCGGGCGACGGTCAGGGCGATGAACATCTCCGCCACCACGCCCAGGAATGCCAGAACGCCGGCCGAATACGGATTGAAAAGCTCCGCGATCCGCCCGCGCCGGACCATGTGCCGATGGGCGAACCCGCCGATCAGCCCCTGGGCGATGGTGGAGAGCGCGGCGGCCAGCGCGAACATGCCGCCCAGCGCGTAGCGGTGCAGCCCGCCGGTCAGCCCGACGGCCAGCCCCACCGCGGGGCCGCCGAGGAGCCCGCCCAGTACGGCGCCGATGGCGGGGGTGTTAGCGATGGCGTCGGCGACCGGCAGCCCGAGGTGGGTCCCCATGATGCAGAAGGCCGAGAAGATCAAATAGCAGGCCAGCTTGTGCGGCCAGCGCACCGTCACGTGCATCACCGGGATGAACAGCGGCGTCCGGCTCAGCAGGTAGGCGACCACCAGATAGACGCACATCTGCTGAAGAAGGGAGAGGCTGAGGCTGAACGGCTCGACGATCATCTGCTCCCTCGGAACGCCGGATTTGAGATATATGGCGCGGTTCCGCAGCAGCAAGGCGACGGAGAGGCTTGCGTTCGGCAGCGGCAGGGCCGACAGATACGGCGTACTGGCTGGTACGGAAGGTGAGGGTCCCGTGGGCGGAAAAGACACCGAGGACGGCGTGAAGGGATCGCCGGAGCGGCGGGAGGAGATCCTGCGCGCTGCCTTTTACCTGTTGATCGAGAAGGGCTATCACGGCACCAGCACGCTCGCCATTGCCAAGCGTGCCCGCACCTCCAAGGAAACCATCTACAACTGGTTCGGCAGCAAGGAGGGGCTGTTCCGCGAACTGGTCGGCTCGCGGTCGGCGCCGATGAACGCCGACCTGCTGGAGGGCATGCGCGGGGCCGGGCTGCCGGTCGATGCGGTGCTGACGCGGTTGGGCATCAACCTTTTGTCCCTGCTGCTCAGCGAACACGCTGTGGCCCTCAACCGCGCCGCCATCGCCGAGGCCCGCGCCCATCCGGACCTCGCCCGCATCCTCTACGAGCGCGGACGGGAGGAGACCTCCCGGCTGGTCGCGCAATATCTCGGGCGCAAAGCGGCGGAGGGCGCGCTTGCCATCGACGATCCGGCGCACGCGCTGGACATCTTCTATTCGCTGCTGGTCCGCGGCCTGCAATGGCGCCGCCTGCTGGATCTGGAGCCGCCGCCTCCCCCGGAGTTCATAGAACGGCGGGCGCGCGAGGCGACGGAACTGTTCCTGCGCCTCTACGCCGCGCCGTCGCGTTAGGGCAATTCGCGAACGGACAGAAGGTCCGGCAGCGTAAATCGGCTCGTTAAATCAAAACCTGGAGCAATATCCGTACCCCCTTTCCCGCTGAGGTGGAAAAAGGGCGAGCCGCGACGTTTCGCCCCTTGTGCCGTACCGAGCGGTACGCTACTTTCTCCGTACCGATCGGTACGGCTCTCCCCGGACCGCGGCCTGACCCAACAGCCGAAAGCCGGGTGCCATGCAAGAGCACAGCGCAGCGGTCCGCCTGCACGGGGTGGACAAGACCTACCGGATGGGGGAGGTGGCGGTCGCCGGTCTTTCCCGGGTCAACCTCACGATCCGTCGGCGCAGCTTCACCGTCATCATCGGTCCGTCGGGCAGCGGCAAGACGACGCTGCTCAATCTCGTGGGCTGCATCGATCGGCCGAATTGCGGCACGGTTGAGGTCTGCGGCACCCCGGTCGGGTCGCTGCCGGACGAGGCGCTCTCCGATTTCCGGGCACGGCGCATCGGCTTCATCTTCCAGACCTTCAACCTGGTGCCGGTGCTCTCGGCCTACGAGAACGTCGAGCACCCGCTGCTGCTGGTCGGCATTCCGGCGCGGGAGCGGCGCGAGCGCACCACGGCCATGCTGGAGGCGGTCGGTCTGGCCGGCCACGCGAAGCACCGGCCGGGTCAGTTGTCGGGCGGGCAGCGCCAACGCGTCGCCATCGCCCGCGCGCTGGTCAAGGAGCCGGAGCTGGTGCTGGCCGACGAACCCACCGCCAACCTGGACAGCACCACCGGCCGGACCATCATCGACCTGATGCACGCCATGCAGGCGCGGCTGCACACCACCTTCGTCTTCTCCTCCCACGATCCGCAGGTGATGGAGCACGCCGACGACACGGTGACGCTGCGCGACGGCGCCGTCGTGGACGTCACGCAGGGGAGCCTGTCATGAGGACGCTCATCGTCGCCTTCCGCAACGTGTTCCGCAACGCGCGGCGCTCGGCCACCACCACCGTCGCCATCGCGGTGGGGGGCGTCGCCGTCGTGCTGTTCGGCGGTTACGTCAGCGCCATCGTCTATGGTTTGCAGACCGGCATGGTGCAGGGCAACGGGCACCTGCACGTTTATCGCAGCGGCTATTTCCTCTACGGCTCGGGCAACCCGGCGGCCTACGGCATCCCCGGCTACCGCGACGTGATGCGAGCCATCCTCGATGACCCGGAACTGCGGCCGCTGGTCCACGTCGCCACGCCGCGCATGATGCTGTACGGCATCGCCGGCAACTTCGCCGACGGCGCGTCGAAGACCTTCATGGGCGTCGGCGTCATCCCCTCCGACCGCAACCGCATGGCCGGCTGGAACGATTACGGCATCGGCGTCGCCGGACGGCCGACCGCGCTGAGGGACGCGGAACCGGAGGCCGGCGTGGTCGGTGCCGGGTTGGCGCGCATCCTGCGCATGTGTGGTCCACTGAACGTCCCCAACTGCCCGGAGCCGCCGCGCGCCGAGACCGGAACCGCAGCAAAGGAGGAGGCGGACCTGCTCGACCTTGCCGCGGCGGAAGCGGCGGGCGGGGGCGCGCCGGCCGACGGACGGCCGCGCCTGGATCTGCTCTCGGCCACGGCGTCCGGTGCGCCCAATGTGGTCAGCATGGCGGTGGTGAAGGCCGAAGGGCAAGGCGTGCGCGAACTGGACGACCTCTATGTCGGCCTGCATTTCGACCTGGCGCAGCGCCTCGTCTACGGCCGCGATGGCGGGCAGGCCAGCGCCATCGTGCTGCAACTGCACCACACAAGGGACATCCCGGCGGCCCGTGCGCGCCTCGCCGCGCTGTTCGCCGAACGCGGACAGGATCTGGAGGTGCGCGACTTCACCGAGTTGATGCCGGCCTACAGGCAGATCACCGGCATGTTCAACGCGATCTTCGGCTTCATCGCCGTCCTGATGGGCGTCATCGTGCTGTTCACCGTGGTCAACACCATGGGCATGGCGGTGGTCGAGCGCACACAGGAGATCGGCACGCTGCGCGCGCTCGGCCTGCGCCGCGGCGCGGTGCGCCGGCTGTTCCTGGCGGAAGGGGCGATCCTCGGCATCTTCGGGGCGACGCTGGGCGTCGGGCTCGGCATCGGCATCGCCCTGCTGATCAACCGGGCGGGGTTGAACTGGACGCCGCCCAACAACGTCGAGCCGGTGCCGCTGCTGATCCTGGTGTCCAAGCCGGCACTGCTGGCAGGGACCTGGGCCGGGCTGGCTCTGCTCGCCACGCTGTCGGCTCTGTGGCCGGCCAATCGTGCCGCACGCCTCGTCATCGTCGATGCCCTGCGTCATGTTTAGGGGAGGGCGCATCATGAACCGCCACGCTGCTCTTCTGGCGCTCGCCGTCCTGTTGCTTGCTCCCGCCGCCCGGACGCAGACGGCGCAGGAGGTGCTGGCCGCCGCCGACGCCGTGCGCAACCCCGACCGGCCCTTCCGCTTCACCGACGTGCTGACCGAGTTCCGCAACGGCAAGCCGGCGGACAGCGTGGTGTTGAGGATCGACGCCAGGGCCGCCAGCGTCGGCGGGCAGTACAACAGCCTCGTGCAGTTCGTCGAGCCGGCGCGCGACCGCGGCAAGGTGATGCTGCGCAACGGCAACGTGCTGTGGTTCCATGACCCGTCGTCGAAGGCGTCGGTGCGCATCTCCCCGCAGCAGCGGCTGTTGGGCCAGGCATCGAACGGCGACGTGATGGCGGTGAACCTCGCCCGCGACTACAAGGCGGTTCTTGCCAGGGCGGAGACCATCCAGGACGGCGACCGCCAACCGCGCGAATGCCACCGCCTCGACCTCGCGGCGTCGGGCGAGGGCGTGACCTATCACCGCATCGAGTACTGGGTGGAGAAGGGCAGCCACCGGCCGGTCAAGGGCAAGTTCTATTCGGAGAGCGGGCGGCTGCTGAAGACCGCCTACTACCGCAAGTACGAGACCCATCTGGGCCGTGAGCGGCCGACCGAGACCATCATCATCGACGGCGTGGACACGACGCTGGTGACGCGCATGCAGCTCTCGGCGTTCGCATACAGCGACCTGCCGGACAGCGCCTTCCAGCGCGACGCCCTGCCGCGCTTCCAGCCGGAGTGAGGCTGGAGTGAGGGAGATGAGGCGGAGTCCCGATCAGCGTTTGCCCCCCCGCGCGCTCTCCACTGCGCAGAGGGGAAGGGGCAGGGTGGGGGCAGGTGCGGCCCTGCTGTTCCTGGCGCTCCTTCCCGCCCCCGCGCTGGCCGGTGAGGATAGCGACCTCGATCTCATCCCCGACGCGCTGACGGCGCCGGACGCCGTACCCGCCGCCACCCCTCCCGCCGCTGCCTTGGGCGCGGGAGGCTCGTACAAGGCGTCGCTGGAGGCGGCGCCGCGCGCGGTGTTCTGGCGCCATGACGTGGCGGTGCCGCCGCCCGACCGCACCGAGCCGCGCTGGACCGGCCGGCTCAGCCTGGACACGCGCGCCGAGTGGCGTCTGTCCGACGTCTGGAAGGCGGTGTTCGCCGACCGTTTCGACCAGGGGCTGGCCGAGGGGCGCGACCCGCGCCTTGCCGACGGGCGCAACACGCTGAAGGAAGCCTATGTCACCTGGGCGCCGCCGGTCTCGAACGCCTATCTGGACCTTGGCCGGGTCAACGCGCGGAACGGCGTGGCGCTGGGCTTCAACCCCACCGACCTGTTCCGCGCCGGGGCGGTACGCTCCTTCATCTCCGCCGACCCGGCGGTGCTGCGCGAGCAGCGGCTCGGCGCGCTGATGGCGCGGGGGCAGGCGGTGTGGAGCGGCGGCTCATTCACCGCGATCTATGCGCCCAAGGTGGCGGACGGCGGCCGCGTGCCGTCCGACTCCCCCTTCGCGCTGGGCTTCGAGCGCACCAACTGGCAGGACCGCATCCTGCTGAAGGGCGCGGCCGGGCTGGCCGAGGATCTGGCGCCGGAGCTGCTGGTCTCCCGCGCCGATGGCGAGCCGGCGCGGTTCGGCATCAACCTGACGCGCGGTGTCGGCGACGCGCTGGTGCTGTATGGCGA
>JAEYOB010000480.1 GCA_023412175.1 Pseudomonadota bacterium
GACGCGGAAGGTGGAGCCGTCGCCGGGCTTCGAGGCGACGGCGATGTCGCCGTCCATGGCATGCACGAGGTGCTTGCAGATCGCCAGTCCCAGCCCGGTGCCGCCGTACTTGCGCGAGGTGGAGACGTCCGCCTGCACGAAGGCGTCGAACAGGCGGCCCTGCTGCTCGGGCGTCATGCCGATGCCGGTGTCCGTCACCTCGAAGCGCAGCAGGACGTCGGCCTCGTCGTCCGTGAGCGCGCGCCAGACGCAGATCTCGACGCTGCCGCGTTCGGTGAACTTGATGGCGTTGGAGACGAGGTTGAACAGCACCTGCCGCAGCCGGGTCGGATCGCCGCGCACGTGCGCCGGCGTCCCGTCGGCCACCGAGGCGGACAGGTGCAGCCCCTTCGCGGCGGCGCGCACCTGGAAGAGCTGCACCACGTCCTCGATCAGCCGTTCCAGGGAGAAGTCGATCTCCTCCAGCTCCAGCTGCCCGGCCTCGATCTTGGAAAAGTCGAGGATGTCGTTGAGGATCGCCAGCAGCGTGTCGGCCGAGGAGCGCAGCGTCTGGACGAACCCCTTCTGCTGGTCGCTGAGCGGCGTGCTCATCAGCAGGTCGCCCATGCCCAGCACCGCGGTCATCGGCGTGCGCAGCTCGTGGCTCATCATGGCGAGGAAGCGCGACTTGGCGCGGCTGGCGTTCTCGGCGGCGATGCGGGCGGCGTCGGCCTCCTCGCGGGCGCGGTCCAGGTCCTCGGCCAGGGCGAAGGTCTCGGCGGCGAGCTGGGTGAGCTGGTCCTGCGCGTCGCGCAGCTCCTGCTCCGACCGCTGCTGGCGGGTGATGTCGATGGAGGAGCCGACCAGCCAGCGCACCGTCCCGTCCACCCCACGCACCGGGCGGATCGACAGGGCGTTCCAGAACGGCGTTCCGTCCTTGCGGTAGTTCAGGATCTCGACGGCGGCCGGCGTTCCCTCGGCCAGCGCCCGGTTCACGATGCCCGCCGTGCCGGGGTCGGTGTCCGGTCCGCGCAGGAGGCTCAAGCTGCGCCCCAGCAGCTCCGCGGCCGGATAGCCGGTCAGCTCCAGGAAGGCGGGGTTGCAGTAGACCGCCGGGGTGTCGGGACGGAGCGCGTCGAGCACGGCGATCCCGGCGCCGGTCGCCTCCAGCACCTCGGCCAGCATTTCGGGTGTCGGCATGTCGGAAGCGTCGGGCGTCGGCAGGGAAGGGGAAGTCTGGTGGTCCACGCGTGGCCCATCGTCATCGAGTGGTGTGACCATAAGCATTCGTGCCCGCGATTGCCATGGCGATCCGCACGCCTTACGATACCCTCTTTGCGGGAGAAACGGTTGGGAAGGCACGCCATGGTGGCCGATCAGGAGCGCGTCATGCCGCACACCGTCAACGACCTTGGCGTGCTGCTGGTGGAGGACGACGAGGTTACCCGTACTCTGGTGTCGCGGTTGCTGCACGACCTCGGCGTCCGTGCCGTGCGGGAGGCGAAGGACGGCGTTCACGCCCTCGACCTGATGCGCAGGGAGGGCGGCGGGATCGACCTGCTGATCTGCGACCTGGAGATGCCGCGCATGGGCGGGCTGGACCTGCTGCACGCGCTCCGCACGTCTGGCGGCGCCGAGCTGTCCGACATCCCGGTGATCGTGCTGACCGCCCACCGCGATGCCGACACGGTAAAGCGCGCCATCGCCTACGGCATTTCCGGCTACCTCGTGAAGCCGGTCGGCAAGGCCGACCTGATCAAGCGCCTGAGCTTTGTCGTGCAGAGGGGGCGGTAGCCTCGTCCTGCCCCGCGTTCCCAAGCCTCCTCCGTGCCGTTCATAGACGCGCCGCCGCCGCATGAAGCCATGCCCGTTGGTGCCATGCCCGTTGGCGCGGCGCCGGCGGGTGCGCATATTAACTGGTGCTGATTCTTTCGCGGGGTGCCTTCGTGCGAGACGTTGCCTCCCTCGCCATCGCCGAGCGGCGCGACGAGATCGCCCGCGCGGTGGTCGAGGCCCAGTTCCGGCGCTGGCCGGACCTCTACGCCCGCTATGGCGAGGCGGGGCGGGCGAAGTGCGTCGAGGATCTGCGCTTCCACGTGCTCTACCTGGCCGAGGCGGTCGGGGCGGACAGCCCGGCGCTGTTCCGCGCCTACGCCGGCTGGGTGAAGGTGCTGTTCGCCGGGCTGCGCATTCCGGTGGGGGAGCTGGGCGACAGCCTGGCGATCCTGCGCGACGTGGTGGCCGAGACGGTCGGCGGCGTCGCGGCCGAGCGTGCGGCGGCGTGCGTGGCGGCGGCGCTCGACGCGCTTCCCGGCGTTCCCACCGATCTGCCGAGCTTCATCGTCCAGGACGCGCCGCACGCCGATCTGGCCGCCGCCTATCTGGAGGCGCTGGCCGCCGGCGACCGCCGCCGCGCCACGGCGCTGCTCCTGGATCGCGTCGAGGCCGGGCTGGCGGTGCGCGACGCCTACCTGCACGTCTTCCAGCCGGTGCTGCGCGAGGTCGGGCGGCTCTGGCAGACCGGGCGGATCGGCGTGGCGCACGAGCATTTCGCCACCGCGGCGACGCAGGCCGTCATGTCCATGCTGTACCCGCGCATCTTCACCACCGACCGCGCCGGCCGCTCGCTGGTGGCGACCTGCGTCAGCGGCGAGTTGCACGAGATCGGCGTGCGCATGGTGGCGGACTTCTTCGAGATGGACGGCTGGGACACCTATTACCTGGGCGCCAACGCCCCGGCGCGCAGCATCGTCGCGGCGGTGGAGGAGCGCAACGCGCAGGTGCTGGCGGTGTCGGCCACCATCACCGCCCATGTCGGCGCTGTCGCCGAGCTGATCGGCGCCGTGCGTCGGGGGATCGGGAACCGGCCGCTGCGCATCATCGTCGGCGGCTATCCCTTCAACATCGAGCCGGAACTGTGGAAGGC
>JAEYOB010000602.1 GCA_023412175.1 Pseudomonadota bacterium
TGATGCAGCGTTCCAAGGGCCTGTTCGCCCCGTCCAACGCCGCCAACGTCCAGAACCTCTCCGCCGGCATCGGCAACTTCGCCGGCCAGGGCGCCCTCGTCCGCCAGCGCTGAGCCACCCGCGAAACAAAGGCCCCGGCCGGAGCGCTCCGGCCGGGGCGTTGCGCATCAGTCCGGAAAGCCGGCCAGCGCCCGCACCTCGGCCGGCGTGTGCCCCGCCTCCCGCAACGACCGCAGCGTCTGCGCGCGGTCGCGCTTGGCAAGGCGTTCGCCCCGTCCGTTGGTCAGCAGGCCGTGGTGGTGCCACTCCGGCACCCGCAGGCCCAGCAGCGCCTGCAACAGCCGGTGCAGGTGGGTGGCGAAGAACAGATCCTCGCCGCGCGTCACCAGCGTGACGCCCTGGAGGTCGTCGTCCACCGTGACGCTCAGATGATAGCTGGTCGGCGTGTCCTTGCGGGCCAGCACCACGTCGCCGAGGATCTCCGGAGTCGCCGCCTGCCAGCCCCTGCCATGGTCGAGCCAGCGCAACGGCCCGGTCAGCCCCGCCGCCGCCGCCATGTCGAGCCGCCACGCGTACGCCTGCCCGGCCGCCATCCGGTCGGCACGCTCCGACGCCGGCAGCGTCCGGCAGCTGCCGGGGTAGAGCGGCCCGTCCGGCCCGTGCGGAGCATGGCCGGCGCGCGCGATCTCCGCAGCGATGTCCTTGCGGGTGCAGAAGCACGGATAGACGACGCCCATGTCGTGCAGGCGCCGGAGCGCCGCGCGGTAGTCGTCCAGATGGTCGGATTGCCTGCGCACCGGCCCGTCCCAGGAGAGGCCCAGCCACGCCAGGTCCTCCATCAGGTCCCGCTCGAACTCGGGACGGCAGCGCTGCGGGTCGATATCCTCGATGCGCAGAAGAAAACGGCCTTGCGGCGCCATGGCCGCGCGCCAGCCGAACAGCGCCGAATGGGCGTGGCCCAGATGCAGGTGCCCGGTCGGGCTCGGGGCGAAGCGGGTGACGGTCGTCATGCCGCTTCTATAGCCGATCCGGCGCGCGCCTTACAAAGGGGGCGCGGCCCCCCTGTTCAGACGCCTTATACCGGTCAAATGTAGGGATTGTCGCGGATCGGCTCGACCGGAATGTCCTCGCCTCCCAGATAAAGGGCCAGCCGGCGGCGCAGTTCCTGGTCGAAGGCATCGATGCGCTTCTGCCGCGCCTTCTCTTCGCGTTCCTCGCGCTTCGCAGCAAGGCTGATGATCTGTGCAGTCATGATGGCCCCCGTGATCGTTGCTGCGACTGTGCCGGACCATGGTTAATGAGGGGTAACCAAGCGCCTGCCCGCAGCGCTGCTTGGCGCCATGGACCCTAATTGTCACACCGCGGCCTTCATTTCTCTGGCGCCGCGCGGCACCGGCGGGGTGGCAAAAACGTTACGGCCTCATGAAGATTGTGCGGTGCGGCGGCGGTCAGCGATACGAGATGTTGAGATCGCCAGCGTAATCGCTTATGTATCTGGTGCGCTCGGGGTCAGAGGCCGTGCGAGACGGTACGAGACGAGGGAGTGGCCATTGGCTCCACCACCCGATCACTGTCCGGCTCTGGTGCTGAACGCGGACTTCCGCCCGCTCAGCTATTTCCCCCTGTCGCTCTGGTCGTGGCAGGAGGCGGTGAAGGCGGTCTTCCTCGACCGCGTCAACATCATTTCCCAGTATGACCGGGTCGTCCGCTCCCCCAGCTTCGAGATCCGCCTGCCCAGCGTCATCTCGTTGAAGGAGTACATCCCCGCGACCCGGCGGCCGGCGTTCACCCGATTCAACGTCTTCCTGCGCGACCGCTTCAGCTGCCAGTACTGCGGCATACCGTTCCCGACGCAGGAACTGACCTTCGACCACGTGATCCCGCGCTCGCGCGGGGGCCGCACGACGTGGGAGAACGTCGTCACCTCCTGCTCGGCGTGCAATCTGGCGAAGGGCAACCGGCTGCCGCACCATTGCGGCATGATCCCGCTCAGTCCGCCGTTCCAGCCGACGGCCTACGAGCTTCAGGAGAACGGACGCGCCTTCCCGCCGAACTTCCTGCACGAAAGCTGGCGGGATTTCCTTTACTGGGATACCGAACTGGACCCGGTGTAAGGGCCGGCGCCGCTCAGACCCGCTCGGCGACCCAGATCGCCGCCCGTGTGCCCGCCCTGATGGCGCCGCTCAGCAACGGGTACGCCGGAGCCTGCTCCGCGCCATTGGCAAGGCCGATGTCGCGGTGCTCCAGTTCCTCGGCCTGGAACTTGCGGATATTCCGCTCAAGATCGGCCTCCTCCGGCCCGAGATGGGCGAGCTGGGCAGCGTAGTGCCCGTCGATGACCTCTTCCACCGCCACCGTGCAGGCCATGGCCGCCCGCTCGCCGAGCACGGCCGTCACCGCGCCCAGCAGGAAGCCGCCGACGTGCCAGACCGGTTGCAGCGCCGTCGGGCGGACGCGCCGCGCCGCCAGTTGCTGCTCGAAGTAGCGCAGGTGTTCGCGCTCCTGCTCCGCCATGTGGCGCAGCGTGCGGCCGTGCGGGCCGTTGCCCATGACGGCGATCTGCCCCTCGTAGATGCGCTTGGCGCCGTACTCGCCGGCGTGATCGACCCGGCAGATGCGGGCGAGGCGCTCGTGCGGGCGCGGGTCGCCGGGCAGCGCGCCGCGCACCGGCTTGCTGGTCGGGACGGGGCTGGAAGCGGTCACACCGTGACTCCCTTGCGGTCGGCGTACAGGTAGGCGGTGCGCGCCGACGCGAAGGCGAAGGCAGACAGCGCCAGCGAGATGACGACGTTGTAGCCGGCCATGCTGATGCCGAACAGCGACCACTGGATCTCGTCGCAGCGCACCACCGGCGCCTGCATGACCTGGGCGCGCAGATCCTCCAGCGTCAGCGCCGAGCCGGTGGCGCCGCATCCCTGGGTGCCGGCCCACCACTGGTACTCGACGCCCACGTGGTAGGCGGCGATCCCGGCGTTGGCGAGCAGCGCAAAGCCGCTGGCCACCAGCAGCGCGTCGCCGACTCCGTGCCAGCGCGGAAAGGCCAGCGTGGCGATGGAGAAGACCAGCACCGCGGCGTACGGCCAGCGTTGCCAGATGCAGAGGATGCACGGCTGATAGCCGAACCCGTACTGGAACACGAACGCGGCGGCGAGCACGCCCGCGCTGGCGAGCGCCAGGAGGACGGCAGGCAGGCGGGGATCGACGAGAGTGAGGCGATGCGGCATGGCGCTTTCCGATATAGCGCGCCGCGGCGCCGCGCGCCAGTTGTCGTAACGCGGTGCGGGTGCTTCCTTTACGATTGACCGGAGCCCGCGGCTCTGTATGATCGCCGCACCATTTCATCCGTGCCCCAGTGGCGGAATGGTAGACGCGGCAGACTCAAAATCTGTTGCCGGCAACGGCGTGCTGGTTCGAGTCCGGCCTGGGGCACCACCTTTCCTGAAGGGCTTAGCGGCACACGCCGCTGGTCCTCCCGGCGGCCTGGGACGGCCCGCTGCGTGAGCGCCTCCCTGTTCAGCCGATCGGTTCCGCTCTCAACCTTCTGCGCCGGCTGCCGCGCAGCCGGAATGCGTCCCCCGATGGGCGACCCAAAACGGCCCTGCGCGATATGATCGCCGTCGTTCGGCGCACAGCGTACGGGGCACGCGGGAGCGTACACGGATACCGTATCACACCAACTGTTTCAGGCTTCGGGGTGACGGCCCGACAAGGCCACCTTTGCGGAATGGCGTCGAACGCCTGAACTCGCGGAAAAAGCGGCGCTGAATGGAGCGGTATTCCCGCAGCACCTTGTCGAGGCACATATGCTCAGTCACGGCGCGGCCACGGACGGTGCAACCGCGACACACAGCCGGTATCCCGAACTCGCCGGACGGTTCGCCGTCGTTGCCGGCGCGACCGGCGAAATGGGCTTGGGCATCGTCCGGGCCTTAGCCGCGCAGAGGGTAAACATCCTCCTGAACAGCTTCGACAATCCGGCCGAGGCCGAACGGATCCGCACCGGCCTCAGCCGGGAATATGGCGTAGCGGCCGCATGCATTCCGGCAGACCTGCGCAATCCCAAGGCCGCCTCCGTTCTGGCCATGCTTGCGATGAACGCGTTCGGCCACATCGACATTCTCGTCAACGATGCCGGCCTGTGGCATCCCGCCCCCCGCGAAACCGTCCCGCGGGAACTGCGGGACGCAGCCCCCGCGGTCAGCCTTTCCGCCGCCTTTCATCTGACCTGGATCGTGATTCGCGGCATGCGGGAGCAGGGATGGGGGCGGATCATCAACGTAGCCCCCTCCCCACTCACAGCCACCTCTGCGGCTGCCGGGCCCTGCCTCATCGAACTGACCAGGGCCGCGGCGGCCGAAGGCGCAGGTCACGGCGTCACGTGCAACGCGATCTGCCCGACGCGCGTCGTCACGGCCGAGGAGTTGGGGGCGTTCGCGGTCTTTCTCTGTTCGGACGCCGCAGCCTCGGTCACCGGTGCCACCTTTCCCATGAATGGCGGCCGGTAGACGGCGGCCGGCCAATCCCGGAAGCGTCCACGCGCCGGCCGCGTCACTGCTTCATCGCGATGGTCACACCCCCGGCTCCGAGCGACAGCCGGGCCCCTTGCGAGCTGGAAACGACTTTTATGACAACGCCTCTCTCGTTCTGAAGGTAGCCGACCCCTCCACCGCCGACCAGGGCGGCGCCTGTCTGCGCAACGCTGTAGGTGCCCGGAAACTCCTCCACCGCGCTGAGCTGGTAGACCTCACCCGTGACCTGGGTCTGCGCCGCCCCGACGTCCGCCAAGGAAAAGCCGGAGGCCGTGAACGGATACTGCTTCCCTTTGTAGAATAGGGTGCCGTTCCCCCAGGAGTATCCGATGCCAATTGCGACGGATCCACCGGTGAACTCGATGGTGCCGTCGGCCGCTTTACGCTCCTGTGCCGCCAGGGTCCCTGACATGCAGGCGCCGGCTACAGCAAACGCCACAACCGCATAGCCGATCCATCCTCCCGGCATCTCACGCATATCGCCCTCCCAAACTCATCATGGTCGACGCTGGACAGCAGGAAGAGCGTGGAGCCCACATCGCTCCCCGCACATCGAGCCGATTGACTATAAAATCAACAAATCAAACGACAAAACACCGATACCGTAACAAAATCAATCAAGACAACAAATCCCCCAACTTCCACAACGCAGTTCACGAGATGTCAGTTACTGTATCCGCCTTATAAACAAAATCGAAAATCAAAACCAGAATCCTTAAGTTCAGGAAGGATCTTTACACCCACACATCAAACACTGCCTTGGCGCTCTTACGAATGGGAGGACCTCACGAGATCCATGAACGAATTCACTTGTTGCCCCGCCGAGCGGAGAAGACGTCTCTGCGGCGCTTGCGGAGGAGGGCTGGAGATGGCCGGTCGCCGATGGTGGAGCGCAATGGCTCTCGCGGTGGGCGCCTGCGCCAACCCGGCGGCGGATCAGGCACTCCACGCCAGGGATGCGATGATCGGCATGCCGAAGAAGACCCTTCTCTCCTGCGCCGGGGTGCCGGAACGGCTGCTGGCGTTCGACAGTCAGGAGTTCCTCACCTATCACAGCAGCCGGATCATCTACTATCCGGGATGGGGTGGCTACTGGAGATGGCCCATGTACGCAGCCGACGTGATCGTCATCGACTGCAAGGCTACCTTCACGCTCCGCAACGGCTTGGTCGAACGGATCACCTATGGCGGGGTAAGCGGTGGGGAGACCCGGCTGGGTCAATGCTACGCCATCGTGCGGAACTGCATCGCATTGGCCCCGCAGCACCCGGCACCCCTTCCCGACGTCCAGGGCAACTGATGCGGACGGCATTTGATGGTTTCCATCACGCGCCTTCGGTTCAAACCCGACAGCACTGGGAGGGTCATATGGCCGAATTGCGAGCCTCATGCCCATCTGGAACGTCGGCGTTTCAATCGGTATGGATGGGCGCCAGACAGACAAGCATCTCGCCACACAAGAATTAATCCAAACGAATATAATGATAGAAACATAACCACAAGTTTTTTAAGACTACCGGATAGAAAACCCCACTCTCCAGGATAGCTGTTACCGTATCACGAAAAAGCGTTGCGCATCCTCCGGAGCCCATCACCCCGAATCAAGCTTGCTAAGCATGAATTTCTACAGCAACTTATTGGGGGTGTAACGATTTTTTGCGGGGAAGCCACACCACAAACGAGCAAGCCTCAGCATTAAAGAGGTTGCATTAATTCAACAATGAATTGACCTTTGCCAAAGTTCAAATTGAAGCCATGCCATTGTTGCAACACACCATCATTTTCCAATGACGTCATCGGCGTAACGAGTGGATAGCAGCTCAGCATGGAAGATGAGCAGCCGGATTGTTTAAAACATTACCATCGCAATACGAAGCCGCGATCGGCACGCGGCGGCGAATGCATCGCGGGCGGACGGTACCGCCGTCGGCGCTGCGAAGGGGGGACCACGATGGCAAACGACAAGACGCCGCTCCTCAACCTGGTTCGCACCCCCGCCGATCTGCGGGCGCTGAGACCGGACGCGCTGCGCCAACTCGCCGACGAGTTGCGCACCGAGACCATCGACGCGGTCTCGGTCACCGGCGGCCACCTCGGCGCCGGGCTCGGTGTCGTCGAGCTGACGGTGGCCCTGCACTACGTCTTCAACACGCCGGAGGACCGGCTGATCTGGGACGTCGGCCACCAGTGCTACCCGCACAAGATCCTCACCGGCCGGCGCGACCGCATCCGCACCC
>JAEYOB010000618.1 GCA_023412175.1 Pseudomonadota bacterium
CCGCTACGCTCCGCCGGACTGGACAGGAGCCGTCGGGCGGTGTTTGGCTAACATAGTCTCTGGTGTCCCATGTGGGGGCAGGTCACTCCCGAGGTTCACCGGGGAGCGCCTTCAACAATATCGATCAGAATGGGTGGAAAATATAAACCAAAAGTGGATCGCAAGGCAAAGAGGGCTAGGTTAGTACGCATTCCGTTAGGGTGGATAATCCCGTGGCATCGGGTGCCAGCAGGTCGAGCACGAAGCCGGACGGCATCAGGATGGCGGTACGCCCATCCGGCCGGTTCAGAAGGTCGAGTTGCATCGTTGCCTGCGCTTCCCTCGGGGAAATGGGCGCCGGACCACGCGGTCCGGCCTGCTCCGGGGCAACGCCGCCGAGAGCCGAGTGGAGCCCCGGCGATTGTAGTCGCCTCCGGCGCGGGCGAACAGATCCTGCTTTGGAATCAGGATTTCCCAGGGGCAGCGGCAGGCACCGGTGCGTCACAGCCCTCCCGTGCGCAGCTTGCCGAGGAAGAGGGCGACGTTCTCCTGCAGGGTGCCGGCCTCGTGCTTCAGGCCGGTGGCGGCGTCCAGCACGCGGCCGGCGGCGCGGCCGGTCTCGTCGGAGCTGCCGGTCACCCCGGCGATGTTCGCCGACACCGCACTGGCGCTCGTCGCCGCTTCCTGGACGTTGCGGGCGATCTCGGCGGTGGCGGCCCCCTGTTCCTCGACGGCCGCCGCGATGGCGGCGGTGATGCCGTTGATGTCGCCGATCAGCGTGCCGATCTCGCGGATGTCGCCGGCGGCGCTGCCGATCACCCGCTGGATCTCGCCCACCTGCTGCTGGATTTCGTCGGTCGCCTTGCCCGTCTGGTTGGCGAGACTCTTCACCTCGCTCGCCACCACAGCGAAGCCCTTGCCCATCTCGCCGGCCCGCGCCGCCTCGATGGTGGCGTTCAGCGCCAGCAGATTGGTACGGGCCGCGATGTCGTTGATGAGCTTGACGATCTCGCCGATCTTCTGGGCGGATTCCACCAGCCCGTGCACGGTGGCGTCGGTGCGCCCGGCCGCCGCGACGGCATGGCCGGCGACGGTGCTGGACTGGCTGACCTGCCGGCCGATCTCGGTGATCGAGCCGGACAGCTCCTCGGCAGCGGCGGCCACGGTGGCGACGTTGCTCGATGCCTGGCCGGCGGCGGCGGCCACTGTCTCCGACTGCTGCCTGGAATTGTGGGCGGTGGTCGTCATTTCCTCGGCGGCGGCCTGCATCTGGCTGGCCGAGCCGGTCAGCCCCTCCACCGCCACGCGCACCGAGGAAGCCAGTCCTTCCACCATCTCCACGTGATGGCGGCGCTCTTCCTCGCCCTTCTCAAGGTACACGGAGATGGCAAGGCTCATGTCCAGCATGATCGCCTGGAGCAGCGCCCCCTGCACGCGGGCGGTGCGCGCCTCGGCGTCGCGCAGGCTCCAGCGCGAGCGGAAATGCCGGCCGGCGGCGCGCACCAGTTCCGTCGCGATGAAGGAATAGCCGCCGATGTACCATTTCGGCTCCAGCTTGCGCACATGGTGCGCGTTGCCGATGCGCTGGATCGAGTGCAGGTAGCCGGCATCGAAGCGGCCCTGGGCGATTTCCAGCCAGTGGCGCAGCTGGTGCTCGCGGGCGTGCCGCATGCCGGCGTCGCCGCCGAAGATCGCCATCAGGTCGGGGAAGCCGCGCAGGTGCGCGTAGAAGCGGTCGAGGATGCCCGGCAGTTCGGCCTCGATGACCGGGCGGAATTCCAGGAGAGCGGCGCTGGCGTCCTGGTCGATGCCGAGGAAGCGCATCTGGTTGGTCAGGTCGAGGGTGTTGTCCTTGCTCATTAGCGGCTCTCCCATCGGGCGGACGCGGCACGGCATCGAATTGCCGGCCGTGGAATTGTTGAGTCCGTTCGTTGGGTAAGGATGTGGCCGTATGGGTTAACAACTTTCTTCTAATTCTAATTATTATTACTATCTAAAGATGCGGTTTCCCGGCGTCGCTCATGCTGGAGGCTGCACCGAATCCGGGTCCTCGATCAGGCGGTTGGTGTCGGCCACCACCGCCTCCAGCAAGGGCAGCAGGCCGGCGACGCTCTCAGGGTCGGCGTGCTGCTCGTCGAGCGCGCGGGCCACCGCCGCCAGCCGCGGCGCACCGAAATTGGCGGCCAGCCCGGACAGCGTGTGCGCCGCCTGGCGCAGGTCGTGCGGGCGCTCGCCCTGGAAGGCGGCGCGGATCGCCGACAGTTCGCGCAGCGCCGTTTCCGGCATCAGCCGCAGCATGCCCTTCAGGCTTTCGGCGCCGAGCGCCAAGCGCAGTTCCGACAGCTTGACGCGGTCCAGCAGCGGCACGCGGTGGAAGCCGTCCGTTCCCGCGGGGGCGGCCGCCGGTATCGGGCGCGGCGTGCGCGGGCGGGCGGCCAGATCCAGCATCAGCGCGCCCAGCGCGTCCCACTCGACCGGCTTGGTCATGTAGGCGTCCAGCCCGGCGGCCATGTGGTGGTCGCGGTGCTCGGGCAGGGCGTCGGCGGAGATGCCGATGATGGGCATCTGCGCCACCGGCCCGGCGCTGCGCCGGATCGCCCGCGCGGTCGCGCCGCCGTCGAGGATCGGCATTTCCATGTCGAGCAGCAGCAGGTCGTACGCCCGCCCCTGGAGCGCGGCCAGCACCGCCCGCCCGTCGCCCACCGAATCCACCCGGTGTCCCATGCGGGTCAGCATGGTGGAGATCAGCATGCGGTTGATG
>JAEYOB010000798.1 GCA_023412175.1 Pseudomonadota bacterium
ACCTGCGCGAGGCGCTGGAGCAGGAGCGCGGGCTGTGGCTGGCCTACCAGCCCATCGTGGGCCTGGCCGACGGCCGGCTGCGCGGCTTCGAGGCGCTGCTGCGCTGGACCCACCCGGAGCGCGGCAACATCCCGCCCGTCGAGTTCATCCCGGTCGCCGAGAGCACCGGCCTGATCGTCGCGCTCGGCCGCTGGGTGCTGGCCGAGGCGTGCCGGCAGCTCGCCGCGTGGTCGGCGCCGAACGGCGGCGGCGATCCCGCCCCGTTCATGTGCGTGAACCTGTCGCCGGCGCAGCTCAGCGAGGCCGGCTTCGCCGAGGACGTCGCGCGCATCCTCGGCAAGACCGGCGCCGACGCCCGTCTGCTCAAGCTGGAGATCACCGAGGGCGCGATGATGGCCCACGGCGACCAGAGCATGGCGGCGCTCGACGCCCTGAAACGGCTGGGCGTGCGGCTGGCCATCGACGATTTCGGGACGGGCTATTCGTCCCTGAGCTACCTGACACGGCTGCCTGTGGACTCGCTGAAGGTGGACCGTTCCTTCCTGCTCGACCTCCAGCACTCCGCCCAGGGCGACGCCATCCTGCGCGCCATCATCGAGATGGCACACACCTGCGGCTTCGACGTCGTCGCCGAAGGCGTGGAAACCGCCGCGGTGGCGGAGCACCTGAAGGCGCTGTCATGCGACTTCGCCCAGGGCTACCACTTCGCCCGGCCACTGGCGCCGGAGGCGGCGGAGGCGCTGCTGCGGACGCGGGACACCCCCCTCCCGGAACGGGAGAGGGCATAGACCGTCAATCCAGCACCACCTTCAGGTCGCGCTCCACGTCGTCGATCAGCGTGTCGGGGTTGCAGTAGGCCCGCAGCCGTTCGATGGAGCCGATCACGACGGTGCGGCCCTTGATCTGGATGTCGTGCTCGGCCAGCGTGGCGAAGGCGCGCGACAGGTTCTCCGGCGTCATGCCCAGCCGGCTCGCCAGCACCTGCTTGTTGACCGGCAGATCCACGGTGACGCCGTCCTCCAGCGGGTCGGCGAGGTGGAGCAGGAAGGCCGCCAGCCGCTGGGTCGAGGTGCGCAGCTTCAGGTCCTTGATCTGGCGGACCATGCGGCGGAACTGCGACGCCAGCGACGCCAGCATCATCAGCGCCAGCTTCGGCTGCGTCACCATGTGCTCGCGCAGGCTGCGCGCCGGCAGCATGAGGATGTTGGACGGCTCCAGCACCTTGGCCGACATCAGGTACGGCGTGTCGGTCAGCGCCGCGGCGAGGATGAAGGTGTCCACCGGCGTGACGATCTCGATCACCGTCTCCCGCCCATCGGCCGTGCCACCGTAAAGCATCACCGAGCCTTCGACCAGCACGTGCAGGAAATCGGCCCGCTCGCCCTGTTCGAACAGCACCGTCTCGCGTGGAAAGCGCTGCAACAGGCCGCCGGCAGTGACGGCGCTCAATTGCTCTTCGTCAAACTCCTCGAAGCAAGGAAGCGCGCGGATGATTTCCAGGTCCCGAGCCCGCATGTTTTTGACTTTCTCTAACCTTCGCTGCCACGCCCATCATATCGTCGGGCCAAGCCCGTTAGAAGGCAATCCGACAGATCGATGGCAATAGGCAAATAAGCATAGCTGGCTCGAAGCCGGTGCGGCGGCGAAAGCGGCGACGAAAATAGCCCCGCGTCGCAGGACGCGGGGCTTCAGTGCTTCCCTGAAAGCCGGGTCACTCGCGTGACCAGGCACAACGACACGCTTCGACGGCGACTATACCGTGCCACCCATCCGCGTCCTTGATAGTTATCAAATCATTTGATTCCCAAACATTCCCGATCAGCGCCGCCGCGCGGTGAGCACCGCGTGCGCGGTGACGGCGATGAACAGCGCCAGGGCCGCGGCGTTGGCGATCCCGCCCCATTGCCGCACGGCGAGGTCGCCGGCCAGTACCCCGGTGGTGCGCAGCGCCACGCCCAGGTGAAGGACCGCCAGCGGCAGGTACATCCGCGGCGCGAACGGCACGGCGAGACGCAGCACCGCCGGCAGGATGATCGGCGCGTGGCCGAACACCATGGCGAAGACGAAGCCGAGGAACAGCGCGTGCAGGATGGCGTCGTACAGCGGGCCGGTCGGGTCGGCGCCCAGCAGCGCGAGCAGGCCGCCCACCGCCAGCCACGCGTAGCCCGACAGCAGGCACGCCGCCACGTAGCGCGGCAGCCCGCTGCCGCGCACCGTGCGGCGCGCCACGTCGAAGCGCACCAGCCAGCCGGCCAGCGCCAGCAGCCCCAGCCCGGTGATGCGGAATCCCGCGTCCGGCGCCACCACCGCCACCGCCGCGCCCAGCACCAGCACTGCGACGGCCGCCGCGAAGCCCGGCCCGGCCCAGCGGTTGGGTGGCTGGAAACGGCTCAGCTCCAGCCGCTCGCCGGCCACGGTCAGCACCAGGAACAGAACCCACCAGAGCACCGCCACGAGCACCGGCACACCGGCCAGCCACAGCGCGTTGCCGACCAGCCAGCAGGCGGCACCGCCGGCCATGGTGGCGGTGAAGCCCGCCTTCTGGCGCGTCCACACCCACACGCCCGCCGCCAGCAGCACGGCCGACGCCACGGTCATCAGC
>JAEYOB010000050.1 GCA_023412175.1 Pseudomonadota bacterium
CGACTGGGGAGAGGATCTGGTGCTGCTCGGCCTGCTGCGCGACGGGGCCGCGGTGTTCGCGGCGGACCTGTCGGCGCTGGAGGGGCCGGAGGCGCACCCGGCGGTGGCGCCCTGCGTTTCGGCCGGCGGGCGCTTCGTCGATCTGCGCACGGCCGGGCCGCTGATGGACCACGACGAGGGCGCGCTGTGCGCCTACGCCCGCGGCCTGACGCACTGGAACGCCCGGCACCGCTTCTGCGGCGTCTGCGGCGCTCCGGCGGCAGGCGCCGAGGCCGGGCACGTGCGCAAGTGCGGCAACCCGGACTGCGCCACCGCGCATTTCCCGCGCACCGATCCGGCGGTGATCATGCTGGTGCACGACGGCGGCGACCGCTGCCTGCTCGGCCGGCAGGCGGTGTGGCCGGCCGGCATGCACTCGACCCTGGCCGGCTTCGTCGAGCCCGGCGAATGCCTGGAGGACGCCGTCGCCCGCGAGGTGTTCGAGGAGGTCGGCGTGCGGGTGGCCGACGTGCGCTACCACTCCTCCCAGCCCTGGCCGTTTCCGGCCTCGCTGATGCTCGGCTTCACGGCGCGGGCGCTGTCCGCCGACCTGGCGGTCGCCCTGGACGAGCTGGAAAGCGCCGTTTGGATGAGCCGCGACGCCCTGCGCGGCCTGGAGCCGAGCGACGACTTCCGCATGCCGCGCATCGACTCCATCGCGCGCCGCCTGATCGATGACTGGATCGCCGAAGGCTGACGCCGGGAGCCGGCCCCACGTCAGCGCCAGATCGGGTGCGTCGAGCGCACCGGCGCGCGCCGCCGGTCGCAGAGGTTCGGGTGCCGCTCGCAGGTCGTCCGGTAGATCGCCGTCAGCGCGCCGATCCGGTCGGCGTGCCGGTGCTGGTGGGCCCGGCAGAGGTTGTCCCAGACGATCTGCCGGATCGCCGCGTCGCCCCAGGGCTCCGACAGCAGGGCCGCGCCCTTCTCAAGCGCCGTCATGTACGGGAGCCGCTCGTGCTCGGCAATCTGCGCAACCTCGTCCGCGTCCAGGTTCGCCAGAGCGATGCAGTCTTCATAGGTCAACATGGCTGCCTCCATCCGTTGGCGCCATGGCGCCGGCAAGGAAATCAATGCCGGACGTCTTGGTCGGGGACCCGTTTTTCGGGTTTTTCACTAGTAGGGATATATAGCACGACTTGCACCGCAGGGGCAGTGGCCGGAAAGGCGGGCGGCCCTTCTCTTCAGGTCATGCGACCGGATGCCGCATTCCCTTCGGCGCCGCACGATTTCCGGGCGGCGCCGCGGCCGGGGTCAATCCTCGCCGTCGAGCTGGCTGCCCTGGTAGCGGAACAGGCTGGCCGGATAGACGCCGAGGATCTTCATCTCGCGGGCGAAGAAATCCAGTTCCTCCAGCGCCAGACGCAACGGCCGCTCGTCCGGGTGGCCTTCCACGTCCACGTAGAACTGCGCGGCGGCGAAGCGCCCGCCGACCAGATAGCTCTCGATCTTCGTCAGGTTGACGCCGTTGGTGGCGAAGCCGCCCAGCGCCTTGTACAGCGCCGCCGGCCGGCTGCTGACGCGGAAGACGAAGGTGGTGAGGGTCTTGCACGACCCGGCCGGCGGGATGCGCGGCTCGCGCGCCATGATCAGGAAGCGGGTGGTGTTGTGCTCGGCATCCTCGATGTCGGCCTTGAGGACGTCGAGGTCGTAGATCTCCGCCGCCAGCCGCGAGGCGATGGCGGCGTGCTGCCTGTCGTTCAGCGTGGCGATCTCGGCGGCGGCGCCGGCGGTATCGGCGTGGTTGATCGGCGTCAGGCCGAGCTGGCGCGTCATGTTCCGGCACTGCGACAGCGCCTGGATGTGGCTGCGCACCGTCTTGATGGTGTCCATCGTGGCGCCCTTCGGGGCTAGAAGCTGGTGGTTCACCCGCTGGAAATGCTCGCCGATGATGTGCAGGCCGCCTTGCGGGAGGAGATGGTGGTTGTCGGCGACGCGCCCGGCCACCGAGTTCTCCACCGGGATCATCGCGAGTCGCGCGCGGCCCTCGCGCACCGCGGCGAAGGCGTCCTCGAACGACGCGCAGGGCAGGGTCTGCATCTCCGGGAAGACCGAGCGGCAGCTCAGGTCGGAATAGGCGCCGGGCAGGCCCTGGAAGGCGATGACGTTCGAGTTGGGCATGGAAAATCCACGGGTTTCATAAGGCGTTCGGGTGGCGGAGTATCGGCAGCGTGCCGCTCCGCGTCAACGATGGCGGCAACCCCACGGTTTTAAGGCTTTTCAGCGCCGCTCACGGTTCCAATTTAGCGTCAGGAGGGTTGCGGCGGAGGCGATGACAGCTTCGGCGTGCCGCGCTATGGTGCGGCAAAGGGTCACATACGAACAAAAAAGGGTAGAGACACCATGAGCATGGAAGCGAACAAGATATTCGGGGCAATTTTGCTGGCGTTGCTGGTCGGCACCTTGAGCGGCTTCATCGCCGAGGTTCTCGTGCATCCCAAGCCGCTGGAGAAGTCCGCCTACGTCATCGCCGTGCCGGATTCCGCGGCGACCGCCGGCGCGGCGGCCCCGGCGGGCCCCAGCGGCCCGGCGGAAATCGCTCCGCTGCTGGCCAGCGCCGATGCGGCGGCCGGCCAGACCGCCTCCAAGGCCTGCGT
>JAEYOB010000277.1 GCA_023412175.1 Pseudomonadota bacterium
GCACGGAGTCGGGCTTCTCGCAGGGCTTGAGGTACTCGGCCTTCACGTCCTTCTCGCTCAGCCCGTAGGCCGCCAGGACGATGCGCGCGTCGACCAGCGTGCCCGAACCCGGCTCGTCCAGCGAGACGCGCTTGCCTTTGAGGTCCGCGACCGAGTTGATGCCGGAGCCCTTGCGGGCGACGAGGTGGATCGTCTCGGGGTAGAGCGTCGCGATGGCGCGCAGGTTGTCGATCTTGCCCTTGCCTTCGAACAGGCCGGTTCCGGAGTGTGCCCAATAGGCGACGTCGGACTGCGAGAAGCCCGACTCCGTGCTGCCGCCGTTGATGGCGTTGATGTTCGCAATCGAACCGTTGGAGGCGACCGCAGTGGCGACGAGGCCAGGAACGCCGCCGTTGCTGCCCGAGACGATGTTGGCGAGCAGGCCGCCGATCGGATAGTAGGTGCCGGCCGTCCCTCCCGTCCCGATACGGAAGAAGGTTTGCGTTTGCGCGACGGCGACCGTCGCGCCCATGACGGCGGCGCCGAGCACCGCACCCGCCGCCAGCCGGCGCGTCTTGGTCCAGAAGCTCACGGGAACCCCCCTGTTATTGTTGTGGTGGGGAAATCATGGCCGTTGCTGATTGAATTGTCGATACGCGGTGTGGGCGCCGGTAGGGCCCGGCGTGCCCTTGCCGATGGAGAGGGGTCACGCTCCCGGCGCTACGACGAAGCAGGCCATGCCCTGGCCGACCAGACTGGAGCATGTGCTTGCGGCATCCTGCTGGGAGAGGCCTGCCAGCCGGGCCCGGTAGAGCGGGCCAGTCTTGGTATCGACCGCCTGCACGATGCGTTGAGTGCGGTCCAGGACCCCTGGAAGCGAGCGGCGGGCCCGGTCGATCACGCGGGCGCCGTCATCGGGTGAGCGGAACGCGCCAAGCTGCACCATCCAATACTGGTCGGTGCCGACGGGAGCAGGTGAGGAGGATGCGGGCGGCGCGAGGGGCGCCGCGGATGCGATGACCGGTGAACTCTCGGGCGCCACCACACGCGGCGTGCTCGCCGCCGGGGTGGGGGCAACCGCAGCCGAACTGGTGGCCGGCGAGGTCCGGGGTGCGCTTGCGACGACGATGTCGGAGCCATCCGGGCCCGGCAGCCGGTTGAGGCGCGGCGCAACCGAAGCGATGTAGTTCCTGGTTTCTGCCGGCAATCTCCGATTTCCGGCGAGATAATCGCCATAGCATCCGGGGCCGCAGTTGTAGGCGCCGAGGAATCCGGGAGCGCCGAACAGATTGTACATCTCACGCAGGTAGGCGGTGCCGGCGAGGATGTTGTCGCGCGGCTCAAACGGGTCGGAGCCGAGGCCATGCTTGCGACGCATTTCCTCGTAGGTGCCGGGCATGACCTGCATCAGGCCCATGGCGCCCGCCTTGCTGACGATCGGCCGCCCGTTCAGCATGGTACGCCCGCCGCTTTCCTGGCGCATGACCTCGCGGATCCAGAGTTCCGGCATATCGAAGCGCTTGGAGGCTTCCACGATATGGGTGTCGATTTCCGCCTGTGAAACGGTTCGCGATGGTCCCCCCGCACAAGCAGCGGCCACGATGGAAAGGACGGCACAGGCCAACAGCGATTTCACACGACGCACAATGCCGCCTCTCCCCGCGCAATTAGTTAGAATGCGTGGGAAAGATCATGGCATATTTAAGTTAAGCCGTAAACGGGTGGGCCTGTGACTTCGCTCATCCTTCATGCGTGCAAATGGCTTCGACGTTTGGAGCCACAGGTTGGTGGGAGCCGTGGCAAGCGATCACCCGGAGCATTTGGAATAACCGCACTCCGGGCAGAGGTCGCAGCCCTCCTGCCGGATCAGGCCGGGTTGGCCGCATTTCGGGCACTGCATGGCGCGCGGCGTGTCGCCGCCCTCGACGGGACCGCTGGGCACCGGGCCGCCGACCGCCTTGCGCAGCGCCGCGGCATCCATCCCGTCGCGTTCATCGGGCAGGAAGCCGGTGGCCTTCATGTGCTTCTCGATGACGTCGCCGATGGCGGCCAGCAGCGAGGGCACGTAGCGCCCCTGCATCCACGCCCCGCCGCGCGGGTCGAAGACCGCCTTCAACTCCTCCACCACGAAACTGATGTCGCCGCCGCGCCGGAACACAGCCGAGATCATGCGCGTCAGCGCCACGGTCCAGGCGTAGTGCTCCATGTTCTTCGAGTTGATGAAGACTTCGAACGGGCGGCGCCGGCCGCCTTCGACGATGTCGTTTATGGTGATGTACATGGCGTGGTCACTGTCCGGCCAGCGCACCTTGTATGTCTCGCCGGGGAGCGATTCCGGCCGGTCCAGCGGCTTGGTCATGTAGTGGACGACGCCACTGGCCTCGACGGGAGCCGAGGCGGCCGGGGCGGGCTTCGCCTCCTCCTTCACGGTCAGCACGGCGCCGGTCACCGCGTTCGGGCGGTAGGTGGTGCAACCCTTGCAGCCCAGCGCGTAGGCCTGCCGGTAAACGTCTTTGAACGCCTCGAAGGGCAGGTCTTCCGGGCAATTGATGGTCTTGGAGATGGAACTGTCGACGTGCCGTTGCGCCGCCGCCTGCATGACCACATGCTCGCTCGGCGTCAGCGACTGCGCGTTGACGAAGTAGTCGGGCAGCGGAACGTCGGGGCCGAAGCGGTCGCGGAACAGGCGGTAGGCGTGGTCGCTCACCTCCTCGGTGCGGCGCGTGCCGTCGGGCATCAGCACCGAGCGCTCGTAGGTGTAGGAGAACACCGGCTCGATTCCCGAGGAAATGTTGTCGGCGAACAGCGAGATGGTGCCGGTGGGAGCTATCGAGGTGAGCAGCGCGTTGCGGATGCCGTTCCGCTCGATGAGCGACCGCACGTCCGCATCGAGCGCCTGCACCATGGGGGAGGCCAGGTACTTGTCCCGGTCGTAGAGCGGAAAGGGGCCCTTTTCCCCGGCCAGTTCGGCGGATGCCCGGTAGGCCTCGTTCTGGATCACCGACAGCCAGTGTTCGGTCAGCGCCACCGCCTGCTGGCTGCCGTAGCGCACCTTGCAGAGGATCAACGCGTCGGCCAGCCCGGTGACGCCCAGGCCGATGCGGCGCTTGGATAGGGCCTCGTGCCGCTGCTCGGGCAGCGGGAAGAGCGAGGCGTCCACGACATTGTCCATCATGCGCACGGCGGTGTGCACGAGGGCCTTCAGCCGGGGTGCGTCGAGGTGCGCCGCCTCGCCAAACGGATCACGCACCAGGGTCGCCAGATTGATGGAGCCGAGCAGGCAGGCACCGTAGGGGGGAAGCGGCTGCTCGCCGCAGGGGTTGGTCGCGGAAATCTCCTCGACGTACCTCAGGTTGTTCAGCGCGTTGATACGGTCGATGAAGATGACGCCCGGCTCGGCGTAGGCGTAGGTGGCGCGCATGATGCGGTCCCAAAGGTCGCGGGCGCGCACTTCGCGGTACACCGTGCCCCTGAACACCAGCGGCCAGGGGCGATCGGCTTCCACCGCCCCCATGAAGGCGTCGGTCACCAGCACCGACAGGTTGAACATGCGCAGCCGGCCGGGCTCGCGCTTGGCTTCGATGAACGCTTCGATGTCCGGATGGTCGCAACGGAGGGTCGCCATCATGGCGCCGCGCCGCGTGCCTGCCGACATGATGGTGCGGCACATGGAGTCCCACACGTCCATGAACGACAGCGGACCCGAGGCGTCGGCGCCGACACCGTGCACCGGAGCGCCCTTGGGACGCAGCGTCGAGAAGTCGTAACCGATGCCGCCGCCCTGCTGCATGGTCAGGGCCGCTTCGCGCAGGTGCGCGAAGATGCCGCCCAGGTCGTCCGGGATCGTGCCCATGACGAAGCAGTTGAACAGCGTCACCGCCCGCCCGGTGCCGGCTCCGGCGACGATGCGGCCGGCGGGCAGGAACTGGAAGCCGGACAAAGCCTCGTTGAAGACCGGTTCCCAGCGCGCCGGATCCGATTCGCAGCTCGCCAGCGCCTTGGCGATGCGCGCCCACGTGTCCTCGATGGTTTTGTCCACAGGGTCGCCGGCCGGCGTCTTGAGGCGGTACTTCATGTCCCAGATCTGCTGGGAAATGGCGGCGATGCCCGGCATGGATCCTCCTGCTGCGGCCAGGGCACTGCCCGACCGGCTGGGCGGTCAAGGGGAATTTCGAGGAATTCCAGGCGCTTGTGTCTGGCTCAAGGAAGTGTAGGCGCGGCGGACGGTGTGGGCAAGCCGCAGTCAGCGGACGTTCCGAACCGATTGGGTCCTTCCCGCCACAGCCCGCGGCCCGATCGTCGCAGGGGCGTCTGCCCACTTGACGAGCCGCTTGCCCACAATCTTATCCACAGAGTTACTCAGGATGGGGTGGAGGCCATGGCGTTCATGGGTTCCGGCTGCGGGCGCACGGTCGGCGGGCCGCCGGCGGCCACCACGAGTCGGTCGGTGGCCTCCTCCAGCCGCCGCTCCAACTCCTGCATGGCCTGCGCGCGCGACAAACCGGGCGGGATGGGCGGCAGGATCTCAACCACGATGGTGCCCGGCTGTTTGATGAAGCTGCGCCGGGGCCAGTACAGGCCGGCGTTGAGCGCCATCGGGACGATGGGCAGGTCCAGGTTCTCGTACAGCACGCCGACGCCGACGCGGTAGGGACGGTAGGTGCCCGGAGCCACGCGCGTGCCCTGCGGGAAGATGACGATGGGCCGGCCCTCGTCGCGCACCGGCTTGGAGTTCTCGATCATCGAGGTGAGGGCACGGCCGCGGGCGCCACGGTCCACCGCGATCATGCGCGACTTCCTGGCGTACCAGCCCCAGGTCGGGATCCAGGTCAGCTCGCGCTTCAGGACCACCGCTGGGTCGCCCAGGATGGCGTGCAGCTTCATGGTTTCCCACGCCGACTGGTGCTTGGCGGCGAGGATGTAGGAGCCGGTGGCCGGCAGGTTTTCCCGGCCGCGCACTTCGTAGTGCAGGTCGAGGATGGTGCGTTCCAGCCAGGCGATGGAGCGCAGGTACCAGCGCACCACGGCCATCATCTGGTTGCGCGGCAGCAGCAGCATCCACATCAGGCCCACGCTCATAAGCGCGGTCCAGACCAGGAAGGCGACGTTGAAGAGGAGCGAGCGAAGGAGGGTCATCGGCGGAAACTGTCAGGAATCGAGGGCTTTCTCAAGCTGGTAGCGAAGCCGCGCCACCAGATATTTATTGTACTCGTTGACCAGCAGGTTGGCGGTGCCCGGCCACGTCCACCAGTCGGTGAGGTGGACGTTGGGCGGCGCCACGGCGTGCGGCACCACGGTGGCGTCCGGCGCCGCCATGGCGAATTCCAGCAGGCTGCGCGGCATGTGGTAGTTGGCGGTCACCAGCCGCAGCGAGCGGTAACCCTGCTCCTCCATCCAGTCGGCCGTCTCGAAGGCGTTGCCCACCGTGTTGTCGGCGGCGTAGCCCAGCACGATGCAGCACTCCACCCGGTCCGGCGACAGCTGCGACAGGCTCAGCAGTTCCTTCACGTCGACGCTTTCATAGACGCCGGAGACGAACAGCTTCTTCGCCACCCCGGCCTTCAGAAGCTCCAGCCCGGTGGACAGCCGGCCGCTTCCGCCGGTCAGCACGACGATGGCGTCGGTGTGTTCCAGCGCCTCCAGATTGTCAGTGGCCGGCGGGTCGCGTGGGATGCTGCCGACGAACCAGAACAGCCCGCCGACCCACACGATGCCGATGAGCAACAGCAGCGCCGCCAGCCGCCCGAGCACCCGCACGATCCGGTTGCGCCGGCGGAACAGGGTCACGGCATGCTCTCCAGGGTGCGCAGCACGGTCCAGCGTGCGGTCAGCACGGCGAGCGCGCAGGCCGCCAACGGCACCAGCGCCAGCGCCGCCCACTGCCATGGCGTCAGGGATGCGTCGGGCAGCAGGTTGGCGCGCAGGCTGCCGGCGGCGTGGTTCACCCCGAACAGGGTCAGTGCCGCCAGGGCAAGCCCGCCGCCGCCGCCGCGCAGGCACAGGCCCAGCACGTGCGACTCGAACTGCCGCGAGACGTAGCGGTCGGGCGCGCCCATCAGGTGCAGCAGCTCCACCACATTGCGGTGGATGGCGAGGCCGGCGCGCACGGCGAACACCACGGACATCACCGCCGCCCCGCTGACCAGCAGGACGACGCCGATGGCCGCCAGCCTCACCGAACCGGCGAAGGTGCGAAGGTCGGCAAGCCACGTGGCGTGATCGTCAAGGGTCACGCCGGGCACGGCGCCAAGACGCGCGGTCAGCGCCGTCACGTCCACCGGACCGTCGGTCGTCACGTCCACCAGCGTCGGCACCGGCAGCAGTGGATCCTTGGCGCCTTCTGGACCCAGCCATGGCTCCAGCAGGTGGGCCACCTGCTCGGCCGAGAGCGCGGCGGCGCTCTTGATCCCAGGGGTGCCGCGCAGGATGGCGAGCGTCGTCTCCAGCCGTTCGGCCAAGGGTGCGGCGCCGGGGCCGGAGAGCGGAACGACCTGGACGGTCAGCCCGCCGGCCAGCCCGGCGTCCCAGCGCCGCGCCATGTCGGAGACGACCAGCGCACCGGCCAGGGCCAAGGCGGCGAGATAGACCATGACCGCGGTGATCAGCAGCAGGAAACGCGCCGTCGGATCCTTGGCCAACGGCAGGTCGAAGCGCTTGCGCAGAAGAGGGAGGGGCAGGGCCACGGCACTCCTTCCCTCAGGACCAGTGCGAGGCGGGTTGCTGGAGAACGTGCAGCCGCCCGCTCTCCAGGTGCAGGCGCGGGTGCTCGAAGCGGCGGATCAGCGCCTCGTTGTGGGTGGCGATGACCACGGTGGCGCCCAGCTTGTGCATCTCCTCGAACAGATAGAGCAGGCGCATGCCGATGCCGGCGTCGACGTTGCCGGTGGGCTCGTCGGCCAGCAACAGGCGCGGCCGGTTGATGACGGCGCGGGCAATGGCGACGCGCTGCTGCTGCCCACCCGACAGCGTGGACGGCCGGGCGTCGAGGTGGTTGCCGAGCCCGACCCATTTGAGCAGCTCTGTGCAGTGCTCCGCCACCTCGTTCTCGGCCGCGCCCGACATGCGCAGCGGCAGGGCCACGTTGTCCAGCGCCGAGAGATGGTCGAGCAGGGCGAAATCCTGGAACACCACGCCGATCTGCCGGCGCAGATCCGGCAGGTCCTCACGCTTCAGTCGCGCCAGGTCGCGGCCGAACACGGTGATCAGCCCACGCGACGGGCGGTGCGCCAGATACATCAGCTTGAGCAGCGACGATTTGCCGGCCCCGCTCCCCCCCGTCAGGAAGTGGAAGGAGCCGGGCGGCAAGGTGAAGGAGATGTCGCGCAGCACCTCCGGACCGGTGCCGTAGCGCAGTCCGACGTTCTCGAAGCGAATCACTGTCCATACCGTGCGGTTGGTCGCCCCCAGGCGCGCACGATGCACCGGCCGGAAGGCGGCGTCCAGCGCCGCGCCGAGGGGCTTCCTTGCTTCATACCGCATGAGTCCATATAAGACTCCTGCTTTTTCCGTGACCGCGGCGCCCCCGAATGCTGATTACCTGCCCGAACTGCTCCACGCGGTACACCGTCGCCGAATCGGCGGTGCCGACGCGGGGGCGCAAGGTGCGTTGCGCAAGTTGCGGGCATGTCTGGTACCAGCGTCCATTGGACGAGGAGCAGGGGCATCCACCGCCCGCCCGCAACATTCCCGAGGCCGATCGCCGCCCGCCGCCCGCACCGCGTACGGTGAATTCGCCGCCGTCGCGTGGCGGCAAGGCGGGGTGGGCGGCGTTTGCGGTTCTGCTGCTGGCGATTCTTGCGGGCGGGTACTTCGCGCGTGCGCAGATCGTGCAGTTGTGGCCGCCGGCAGCGCTGTTCTACGAAACCGTAGGCCTGCCCGTGGATCCGCCGGGAACGGGCCTCCAGTTGCAGAACGTCCGCTCCGAGCAGCGCGCCGACAACGGCGCCACGCTGCTGGTGGTGGAGGGGCAGATCATCAACGTGTCCGACGCGGTGCGGACGGTGCCGAAGGTGCGCGCGGTGTCGTTGGGCTTCGATCGCAAGCCGGTGCAGACCTGGAACATCGATGCATCGTCCGACCAACTCCTGCCCGGTGAGATCGCCACCTTCCGTTCCACCCAGCGTGATCCCGGTGCGGTCGCCGAGGTGATGGTGACGTTCGAGGGCGGCTGAGGGCGCGGACTTCACTGGCGGCGCCCCTGCTGGCCAGGAAACTCCCGACCTCCCGGCGCAGCGCGTCCGCCGGAACGGACGCCGGGTTCCCATCAGCGCTTCCAGACGATCAGCCGCCGCGCCGCCTCGGCCATGGTCTCCTCCGCGCCGGCGAAGCTGAAGCGCACGAAGCGTCGGCCACGCGCCGGGTCGAAGTCGATGCCCGGCGTGGCGGCGACACCGGTCTCGGCCAGCATGCGCTTGCAGAACGCTTCCGAGTCGTCGGTCATGGCCGACACGTCGGCGTAGACGTAGAAGGCACCGTCCGCCGGGGCGATGCGGTCGAAGCCGGCCTTCGGCAGTTCGCGCAGCAGCAGTTCGCGGTTGCGGGCGTAGCGGGCGACGTGCGCGTCCAGTTCTTCGGTGCAGTCGAAGGCGGCCACCGCGGCCATCTGCGACAGGGTGGGGGCCGAGATGAACAGGTTCTGCGCCAGGCATTCCACCGAGCGCACCAGCGCCTCCGGCAGCACCATCCAGCCCAGCCGCCAGCCGGTCATCGAGAAATACTTGGAGAAGCTGTTGACCACCAGCGCGTCCGGGCTGATGGACGCCGCAGTCACCGCCTCCTGCCCGTAGGTCAAGCCGTGGTAGATCTCGTCCGACACCAGCCGGACGCCGTTGCGGGTGCACCACGCCGCAAGGTCGGTCAATTCCTGCCGGGACAGCATGGTGCCGGTGGGGTTGGCGGGGCTGGCGACGATCAGGCCTTGAATCGGCCTGTCGAGCTTTTCCAGCATGGCGACGGTGGGTTGGAAGCCGGTCTCCGGACCGGCTTCGATCTCCACCGGCTCGACGCCGATGGCGGTCAGCGCGTGGCGGTAGGCGGGGTAGCTGGGCGAGGCCATGGCGACGCGGTCGCCCGGATCGAAGGCCGCCAGGAATCCGAGCTGGAACGCGCCCGAGGAACCGACGGTGACGGCGATGCGGCTCTCCGGCACCTTCGCGCCATAGCGGTCGCGGTACCAGCGCGCGATGGCGGCGCGCAGCGGCGGGATGCCCAGCGCGTCGGTGTAGCCGAGCTTGTCGGCGGTCAACGCGCGTTGCGCCGCCTCGATCACTCCCTTCGGTGCGCCGGTGGAGGGCTGGCCCACCTCGAGGTGCAGGACGTCAAGCCCGGCGCGCTCGCGCTCGAAGGCGGCGCGCATCACTTCCATGACGAAGAACGGGGGGATCTGGCCGCGCTTGGAAATTCCGGTCACTGGAGGAATCCGTCGGTGTCGTGGGTGCACACACAATAGGCGGCGGCCGGCCGACCGGCAATCCGGCCGGCCATGCTGCGGCGGCGGGGCTGGGTCACTCCCGCGGCAGCAGCAGGTCGTAGGCGACGCCACGGGCGCGCGGGTCGGCCGCCGCCTGGCAGTCCTTCAGCCCGCTGTCCATGGACACTTGGCAGGTGACGAGGTCCAGGCGGCCCGGCGCGTTGCCGCGTGCCACCAGGATCTCGGG
>JAEYOB010000308.1 GCA_023412175.1 Pseudomonadota bacterium
TTACGGCCATGGCTGTTCCGAAGAAGAAAACCTCCAAGTCGCGTCGCAACATGCGTCGGTCGCACCACGCGCTGACCACGGCGGCCTACCACGAGTGCAAGAACTGCGGCGAGCTGCAGCGTCCGCACCACGTCTGCGAGTCCTGCGGGCACTACGACCAGCGCGAAGTGGTGAAGCCGGCGGCGTGATGTCGGTTCGGCCGGCCGCCACCCGTTTGTTCCAGGGAGCCTGTTCTCGGTGAGCCAGCGCCTGACCATAGCCCTCGACGCCATGGGGGGTGACCATGCCCCCGACATGGTGGTCGCCGGGGCGGATCTTGCCCGTGAGCGTTTCCCCGACGTGCAGTACGTGCTGTACGGGGATTCGGCTCGAATCGAGCCTTTGCTCGCGAAGCACCCCGCGCTGAAGGCGATGGCGCGGGTCGTGCACACCGCCGATGCGGTGGCGGGCGACGCCAAGCCGGCGGTCGCGTTGCGCTCTGGACGCCAGTCCAGCATGCGCCTCGCCATCGACGCGGTGGCGGCGGGCGAGGCGGCCGCCGTGGTGTCCGCTGGCAACACCGGCGCGTTGATGGCCATGGCCAAGTTCGTGCTGAAGACGCTGCCGGGCATCGACCGGCCGGCGATCGCGTCGTTCTTCCCGACTCAGCGCGGCGAGAGCGTCATGCTCGACCTCGGCGCCAACACCGAGTGCACGACCGACAACCTCGTCCAGTTCGCGCTGATGGGGTCGGTCTTCGCCCGTACGGTGCTGGGTCTGGTCGAGCCGACGGTGGGGCTTCTCAACATCGGTTCGGAAGAGGTCAAGGGACACGAAACGGTCCGCACCGCCGCCGCGCGGCTGCGCGAGGCGCCGTTCCCCGGTCGTTTCTACGGTTTTGTCGAGGGTACGGACATCGCCGCCGGCACCACCGACGTGATCGTGACCGACGGCTTCACCGGCAATGTCGCCCTGAAGACCGCCGAGGGCACGGCCAAGCTCTACGCCGAGTTCCTGCGCCGCACCTTCCAGTCGTCGCTGCTGGCGAAGCTGGGTTATCTGCTGGCGCGCTCGGCCTTCACCAAGCTGAAGCAGCGCGCCGACCCGCGCCGCTACAACGGCGCCATGTTCCTCGGCCTGCGCGGCGTCTGCGTGAAGAGCCACGGCGGTACCGACGCCATCGGATTCGCCAACGCCATCGGCGTGGCGGTGAATCTGGTCGCCCAGGGCTTCAACGAGAAGATCAAGGCGGAGATGCACCGCCTCGGCAACGACACCCTTCCTGGCAGCAAGGCGGCGGCGGTCTGACATGGCGAAGCGTTCCCGGATCGTCGGCTGCGGCGCGTACCTGCCGGCCAGCGTGGTCTCCAACAAGGACCTGGAGGCTCGCGGAGTCGAGACTTCGGACGAATGGATCGTCCAGCGCACCGGCATCCGGTCGCGCCACATCGCCGCCGACGGCGAGATGACCTCGGATCTGGCGCTGGCCGCCGCCAAGGCGGCGCTGAACCACGCTGGGCTGGACAGCACCGATGTGGACTGCATCGTGCTGGCCACCACCACGCCGGACAACACCTTCCCGTCCACCGCCACCAAGGTGCAGGCGGCGCTGGGCATCACCCGCGGCTTCGCGCTCGACATCCAGGCGGTGTGCGCCGGATTCGTCTACGCGCTGTCGGTGGCCGACAACTTCATCAAGGCCGGGCAGGCGACCCGCGCGCTGGTGATCGGCGCCGAAACCTTCTCGCGCCTGCTGGACTGGAAGGACCGCACCACCTGCGTGCTGTTCGGCGACGGCGCCGGCGCGGTGGTGCTGGAGGCCGTGGAGGGCAGGGGCGATTCGGCCGACCGCGCGGTGCTGTCCACGCACCTGCACTCGGACGGCCGGTTCTACGACCTGCTGTACGTCGACGGCGGCCCGTCGAGCACCGTCACCACCGGCCATGTGCGCATGCATGGCCAGGAGATCTTCCGCCACGCCGTCACCAAGCTGTCGGAAGTGGTCGAGGAGGCGCTGGTCGCCAACGGGCTGGAGCCGGCGGACGTGGACTGGCTGGTGCCGCATCAGGCGAATCAGCGGATCATCGACGGCATCGCGCGCAAGCTGAAGCTGCCTTCGTCGAAGGTCGTCCTGACCGTGGACCGGCACGGCAACACCTCGGCCGCATCCATTCCGCTGGCGCTCGCCGAGGCGGTGCATGACGGCCGCATCAAGCGCGGCGACCTGATCCTGATGGAGGCCATCGGCGGCGGGTTGACGTGGGGTTCGGCGCTCGTCCGCTGGTAGTCGTCGCTTACAACCTTTTGAATTGACGGCGTTCTTCGCGCGCATTACCGTTTCTCCCGAGGCTCGCGGGGGCGGCTTTTGATGTCGCAGAACACCGTCACGCGCGCGCAGTTGAGCGAGGCCGTCTACCAGGAGGTGGGGCTGTCGCGCAACGAATCCGCCGATCTGGTCGAAAGCATCCTCGACGAGGTTTCCGACGCGCTGGCCCGCGGCGAGATGGTGAAGATTTCCTCCTTCGGCAGCTTCCAGGTCCGCTCCAAGGGCGAGCGGGTGGGGCGCAACCCCAAGACGGGCGAGGAGGTGCCGATCCTGCCGCGCCGGGTCCTGGTCTTCCGCGCCAGCCACGTCCTGAAGGACCGCATCAACCAGGGGCTTGCCGAGGTCGAGGCGGCGCAGGCGCCCGTCAAGGCGGCGTCGTGACCGTGGGCTAGGGCTCCTTCCGCATGTTGATGAAGGCTGAGGGCCCGGTGAAGTCGGTCTCCATGAAATCGGCGGCGGCGTTCCGCACCATTAGCGAGGTTTCCGGCGACCTCGACGTGCCGCAGCACGTCCTGCGCTTCTGGGAGACCAAGTTCCCGCAGATCCGCCCGCTGAAGCGCGGCGGCGGCCGGCGCTATTACCGGCCCGAGGACGTGGAGCTGCTGCGCCGGATCCAGAGCCTGCTCTATCAGGAAGGCTACACGATCAAGGGCGTGCAGCGCCTGCTGAAGGAGAATCGCGGCACGCTGCCGCCCGGCCCGGTGCCGCAGCCCCGCCCCGAGGAGGGTGCCGCGACGCCACCGGTGCCGGCTCCGCCCGCCGGCGAGGCGACCACCGCTGCCGATGCTGCGCCCGATGCCGGAACGCCGGCACCGGCGCCGGCGCTGCCCGACGACGTGCGCCGCGAGATCGAGGCGGTGCTGGACGAACTGCGCGACCTGCGGGTCCTGCTGGCGGTCCGGCGGAAGTGATGCCGCCATCGTCACAAAGGCGAAAAAAGGTCACCGGAACCCGTTGCGTCCGTCCTCGAGCGCCGCTATAGTCCCGGCCCGCCCCGGTTCCAGGTACGGAGCGTAGCGCAGCCTGGTAGCGCATCAGACTGGGGGTCTGGGGGTCGCAGGTTCGAATCCTGTCGCTCCGACCAATGCTGGAACCGGCGGGAAAGCCGCGGAACTCAAAAGTTCCGCGGCTTTTTCTTTTGCCGCTTCCATACCCAGTTGAGCCTCGGCCGCAGCGCCCGTGTGGAACTCTCGTGTGGAAGTCGAGGCCGAATCTCCCACACGGATCCGCTGGCGCTGTACGATTGCGTCCCGGACGCCGCCAACAGCCGACTGGGCTTCCGGTGGCGGGCGTAGGCGGCCCTTATTTGCGCTCCCAGACCTTGGTCTCGATGAAGTTACTGGCGAGGAAACGGTAGGTCAGCTTCTGCAGCTGCTCGACCTGCTGCGACTTCTCGACCGGCACGCCGTCCCAGGCCTGCAGGACGTCCTCCCACTCCATGAGGCGGGTGCGCAGGTCGTCGCGGATCTTGCGGATGAAGTTGACCGTGGAGTCGAACGACCGCAGGGCGCCCATGATCTCGCCGGTCTGGGCGTCGGCCTGATCGAAGATCGAATCGTACATCTTCAGCGGCTTCTTGATCAGCCCCTGCATGCGCTGGACCTCGGAGCAGAAGGTGCGGTCCGTGCGGTAGATCTGCAGGATCTTGCCGAGGTTGTCGCTTAGCGCGCGGATGTGCTTGAAGCGGTCGCGCAGCGCCTCGATGTAGGACAGCTCCTGCGTCAGGTCGTCGATGCGGTCGTGGACGTACTGCTCGGCGTTGTCGGTCTTGATGCCCAGCGCCTCGGCGAGCTGCTTGAAGGCGGTCTTCAGGCGCTCCTTGGTGTTCGGGTCCTCGACGACCTGCTCCAGTTCCTCCAGATCGACGACGATCATCTCCGACCCGGTGATCCAGGACACGAGCTGCACCGTCAGCCGCCCCTTGGCGATCATCCGATGCCTGTCGTCCACCGACCACGACGCGGAGCCGTCCAGCAGCTCGCCGGGGATCTTCTCGCCCGGCCGGATCTGCTTCACGTATTGCAGGCCCTTTTCGACCATCGCCAGCAGGCGGGCGTCGTTGCTGTCCTCCGCGATGTCGAAGGATTCCTTCAGCGTCTTGAACGGCAGCGCCGCCTTCAGGTCGCCGAGCAGGATGTTCAGCACCGGCTGCTTGCTGGTCGGGTCGTGTGCGAAATACGCCGCCGGCAGGCTGAACACCTTGTGCTGGAAGTCGAAATGCGTCTCGCGCATCTGGCCGGGCGCCGCGTCCGGGGTGTCCGTTGCGGCCGAGATGTTCGAGAGGTCGGTCATGGTCGAGGGACACCGTCGCAGCTTCGTTGGGGGTACTGATAGACTCGGTTGGCGGAACGACCGTTGCGGTTCGATGTCGCTCCCCGCGGGAAACGCCGAGCCTACAGCAGATCGCGCAACCGGAACCAGAGCATCGCGAGGACCAGCGCCGGCGTGCGGAAGGCGCGGCCTCCGGGGAAGCTGCGGTGCGGAATGCGGGCGAACACGTCGAATCGCTCGGCGGTGCCCGCCACCGCCTCGGCGATGACCCGCCCGGCGATGCCCGCCAGCGCCACCCCGTGCCCGGAATAGCCGTGCGCGAACCACGTCGTCGGGCCCAGCCGCCCGAGGTGCGGCAGCCGGTTGTCGGTGATCGCCACCCGTCCGCCCCAGACGTGCGAGACGCGCGCGCCCTCCAGGTCCGGGAAGACGTGCAGCATCTTGCGGCGCATGCCTGCCTCCAGGCCCGGCAGGTCGCGCCCGGAATAGCTCACCCCGCCGCCGAACAGCAGCCGGTGGTCCGGTGTGCGGCGGAAGTAGTTGAGCACGAAGTTCATGTCCGACACCGCCACGTCGCGCGGCAGCAGGGCGTGCGCACGCTCCGCCCCCAGCGGCTCGGTGGCGATGATGTAGGTGGCGACCGGCATGGTCTTGGCGGCGAGGGCCGGCGCCAGCCCGCCGAGGTACGCGTTGCCGGCGAGCACCAGGAAGCGCGCCCGCACCCGGCCGCGCGCCGTCACCGCCTCCGGCGCGTCGCCGGTGGCGATGCTCAGCACGCGCGAATCCTCGAAGATCCGCACCCCCGCCGCCACGCAGGCGTCCGCCAGCCCGAGCGCGTAGTTCAGCGGGTGCAGGTGCCCGCTGCCGGCGTCGTACAGTCCGCCCAGATAGCCCCGGCCGCGCACGAACTCGGCAAGCTGGGTGCGGTCGAGCCGCCGCGCGGCCGTGTAGCCGTAGCCGTCGCGCAGCTCGCGCTCCATCCCGGCCAGCTCCACCATGTGGCGGCCCTTCAGCGCCGCCAGCACATGGCCCCAGGTGAGCGAGCAGCGGATGCCGTGTCGCTCCACCCGGTCGCGGAGCTGCGCCTTCGCCTCCTCGCCCAGTTCCCACAGCAGCCGGGCGTCGGCGGCGCCCATGCGCGCCTCGATCTGGCCCATGGACTTGTTGTAGCCGGTGATGACCTGGCCGCCGTTGCGGCCCGAGGCGCCCCAGCCGAC
>JAEYOB010000384.1 GCA_023412175.1 Pseudomonadota bacterium
AGATCGGCCAGACCGTCACGGTCCAGGTCATCCGCTTCAACCCGGAGACCCAGCGCATCAGCCTCGGCATGAAGCAGCTCGAGGCCGATCCGTGGGAGGGCGTGGAAGCCAAGTACCCGGTCAGCGCCCGCTTCAAGGGCCGCGTCACCAACATCACGGACTACGGCGCCTTCGTGGAGCTGGAGCCGGGCATCGAGGGCCTGGTGCACGTGTCCGAGATGAGCTGGACCAAGAAGAACGTCCACCCGGGCAAGATCGTCTCCACCTCCCAGGAGGTCGAGGTGATGGTGCTCGACGTGGATCCGCAGAAGCGCCGCATCTCGCTGGGCCTCAAGCAGTGCCTGGACAACCCGTGGGAGACCTTCGTCGAGAAGTTCGGCCCGGGCACCGAGATCGAGGGCGAGGTCAAGAACATCACCGAGTTCGGTCTGTTCGTCGGCCTGCCGGGCGATATCGACGGCATGGTGCACATGTCCGACCTCGACTGGAACAAGTCGGGCGAGGAAGCCATCGCCGAGTTCAAGAAGGGCGACCGCGTCAAGGTCAAGGTCCTGGACGTTGACGTCGAGAAGGAGCGCATCTCCCTCGGCATCAAGCAGCTGGGCTCCGACCCGTTCGAGTCGGCCACGGCCGGCCTGAAGAAGGGCGAGGTCGTGACCTGCACCGTGACGCAGGTGACGGACGGCGGCATCGAGGTTTCGGTGGGCGAAGGCTTCACCGGCTTCATCCGCAAGTCGGACCTGGCCCGCGACCGCTCCGAGCAGCGCCCCGAGCGCTTTGCCGTGGGCGAGAAGGTCGACGCCAAGGTCACCCAGATCGAGCGCAGCTCCCGCCGCATCTCGCTGTCCATCAAGGCCCGCGAGATGGAGGAGGAGAAGCAGGCGATGGCCGAGTACGGTTCGTCCGACTCGGGCGCCTCGCTGGGCGACATCCTGGGTGCGGCGCTGAAGCGCAAGCAGCAGGGCGAGGAGTAATCCTCGCTGCCAGCCTCTACGGAAAGGGCCGTCGCGGACAACCGCGGCGGCCTTTTTCGTGGCTGAAAACGCTTCTCCCAGAACAGCTTACCTTGACGCCGCCCGCATCCCTTGGCACGCTTGGGCGCAACGCCGCGGGCCAACCTGCGCGCCCACTTTCGGGGGAAACGAGGGCTCTATGACCAAGTCCGAGCTGATCCTGCGCCTCGCGGAGCGCAACCCGCACCTCTACCAGCGCGACATCGAGAAGATCGTCGGCACCATCTTCGACGAGATCGGCGACGCGCTGGCGCGCGGCGACCGGGTCGAACTGCGCGGCTTCGGCGCCTTCTCGGTCAAGCGCCGCGACGCCCGCCAGGGCCGCAACCCCCGCACCGGCGAGGCCGTCGCGGTGGGTGAGAAGTATGTCCCCTTCTTCAAGACCGGCAAGCAGCTGCGCGACCGGCTGAACACCGACGACTGAGCCTCAAAGGAACCTGCCCGTGCGTTATCTCAGCTGGATCATCACCCTGCCGATCGCCCTGTTTGCGGTCCTCTTCGCCATCTCCAACCGCGATCCCGTCACCTTCTCGCTGTGGCCGACGCCGTTCACGCTGGAGGCGCCGATCTATCTGGCGACGCTGCTGGCGCTGGCTGTCGGCTTCGTGGGCGGCGGCTTCATCGCCTGGGCCAACCAGCACCGCAACCGCGCCCGTGCGCGCCGCGCCGAGGACCGGGTGTTCTATCTGGAGCGCGAGCTTCAGGAGACGCAGACCCGCGCCGCCGCCGCCGAGAAGCGGGTGGCCGAGTTGTCCCAGCCGATCTCTGGCCAGCCGCGCGCGGCGCTGCCGGCAACCGTCGCCAACGCGGCACCGCAGGCGCCGACGGTGCATTAACGTGTTCCGCCAGGGCGGGCGCCGCGGCGGCGCTCCCCTGGCCGGTAAACGGTGGCTGGTAGTCGGCGGCTGACAATCGGAGGCACGCCCATGCGCACCATAGATGGTGCCGAGCTGAAGAGCGTCCTGCACCACCGGATGCTGATCGAGCGCCTGCGCCAGACGTTCCGCGGGGGTGTCGAGGTGCCGGTGCGTCATCACCATACGGTGAAGACGTACGGAGACAACGACGCCACGCTGCTGCTGATGCCGGCGTGGGAGATCGGACACACCATCGGCATCAAGATCGTCACGGTCTTTCCCGATAACGGCGCCAAGGATCTGCCGGCGGTGCAGGGCTCCTACCTGCTGCTGGACGGTAAGACCGGCGTGCCGCAGGCGCTCATCGACGGGCCGGCGCTGACCAAGCGGCGGACCGCCGCCGCCTCGGCGCTGGCCGCCACCTATCTGGCGCGCCCCGATGCCGAGCGGCTTCTGGTGGTCGGCACCGGTGCCCTGGCGCCCGAACTGATCGAGGCCTACGCCGCGGTGCTGCCGATCAAGCATGTGCTGGTCTGGGGCCGCAATCCCGAGAAGGCGCAGAGGGTCGTCAGCCGCTTTCATCGCCCCAAGTTCCGCATCCAGGCCACCGAAGACCTGGAGGGGGCGGTCAAGGGCGCGCACATCATTTCCTGCGCCACGCTGGCCAAGCAGCCGCTGATCAAGGGAGAATGGCTCCAGGAGGGGCAGCACCTGGATCTGATCGGCGGCTTCACGCCGGAGATGCGCGAGGCCGACGACGACTGCATCCGGCGCTGCCGGGTCTTCGTCGACACCCGCGAGGGTGCCTGCAAGGAGGCCGGCGACATCGTGCAGCCGCTGGCTGCGGGCATCCTGACGCCCGACGACATCGCCGGCGACCTCTACGACTTGGCCCGCGGCGAACGCGCCGGGCGGCGCTTCTACGATCAGATCACGATGTTCAAGTCGGTCGGCACAGCGCTGGAAGACCTTGCCGCCGCCCAGTTGGCGGTGGAGATGGTGCTGCACAACGACACCCTGCGGTAGATCTGCCCAGTTGAACTATAGATACCGTATAAAATTCTAAGCCTTGGGTTTGCGAAATTGTTGCGGTGCACAAATTCGGATATTTGTACCTTCTGTGCGCGCTTCAATTTGGTATGAGTGCCTATACCATGGGTCAATAATTTAACTGAGGTGGTCGATAGTCCGGATTGTCGAGAGACTCCGGCTGAAAAGCCTTGTTCTAATTGCGCCAGTCCTTGAACAGGGGACGGCGAATGTTGGAGGAACAAGGAAAAATGGCACAGCAGAAAGTCGATCAGGGCCAGCAGGCCGAACTCGATCCGATGGAGGCCGCCGCGGAGCGTATGGGCGTCGCGGCGCGGATCGGGGCGGAGGCTGAAGCCGATGCGTTGCGCGAGAGCGGCCAGACCATCGGGCGCGGCATGCAGGAGACCGGGCGGGCCACCCAACGCACCATGGATGCGGGCGGGGAGGCGGTTCGCCGCGGGTTGGAAGAGGTGGGGCAGGGCGCGCAGAGCCTGGCCGAGGCGAGCGCCGACCAGTTCGCCCGCATGGGCGAGATGATGGCCGATGTCGCGCGCGACGCGACCGAGAACGCCCGCATGATGGTGATGTTCTCGAACTTCGCGAACGAAGGCGTGCGCGGCATGCAGGAGGCTGCCTCCAACATGCTCCAGCGCGTCGTGCAGACCAATGTCCGCGCCATGCAGGAACTGGTGCAGCAGGCCAGCTTCGGCGAGGCGGCGTCAAGGCAGCAGCGCTTCATCCGCGAATACCTGCAAACCATGGTTCAGGGCAGCGCCGAGATGGTCCGCGCCGCACAGGAGCTGGCCAACGAGGCGGTGCGCCCGCTGGAGGAACAGGCGCGGGTCAGCGCGGAGCGGCGCAGCCGCCGTCAGTGGCAACCGCAGCATGGCAGGACGGTCGCGGACGTGATGAGCCGCGACGTTTCCATCGTGCGTCCGGACGACACGGTGCAGCGGGCCGCCCAGCTCATGGGCAGCGCGGACACCGGCGTCCTGCCGGTGGCCGACGAAGGCCGTGTGATCGGCATGATCACCGACCGCGATATCGCCGTCCGGCTTGCCGGCGGTGCCAAGGACCCGGCGAAGACCCGCGTGCGCGACGTGATGAGCCAGGAGGTCCAGTACTGCCTGGAGGACGAGGAGGTCGAACGCGTCGCCGGGATCATGGCCGACCAGCAGGTGCGCCGCCTGCCGGTGATGGACCGTCGCCAGAATCTGGTGGGCATCGTGTCCATCGGTGATCTGGCCGAGCGCGAGTCGTCGGAGATGGCCGGCAGCGTCGTTGCTGGCGTGTCGCGCCACACCGGCCAGCACGCACAGCGTCCGGTCCGGGGGCGGCGCAAGTAGGCAAGCACCATACCGCGCCGGCACCGGGCCGGCGCGGTCTCCACCGGCCGGAACGCCGCGTCCAGGCCGCCTGTTTTCCCTTCGTCCCGGCGAGCCATGCCGAGGGGGAGAACAGGAGGGAGGCCATGGAGCAGCATCACCGCACCGTCGTCGCGCTGTACCCGGATCTGGAGCAGGCCAGCCGGGCGCTTGCCGACCTGGAGCAGAGCGGTATCGCCGACTCCTTCGCGATGTACGGCAACGCCACCACCAAGACCGAGGCCGGCCTGACCGGCCTGAACGACCTCGGTCCCAAGGGCACCTCGGCGCCGGCGTTGAGCTACGACACCGCCGGCACCCGCATCGATGCTCTCACCGATGCCGGCATTC
>JAEYOB010000341.1 GCA_023412175.1 Pseudomonadota bacterium
CCTTGCCGGGATGGTCGATGTCGAAGCCCTTATGGGCGTGCTTCAGCGTGGACACCCGTACGCCGCGCGCGGTCAGCGCCGGCAGCAGCTTCACGAGCAGGGTGGTCTTGCCGCTGCCGCTCCATCCAGTCAAACCGAAGATCTTCATGCGGAACGGGCCGTCTTGGTGGCGTGCGGCTCCGGACGGCGCGGCGGCGCGGCCATCATGTGCTGGAGGCCGACGCGGGTGTAATCCCAGCCGGTGACGAAGGTGAGCAGCGCCGCCGCCCACAAGCCGACGGTGCCGATGATCACCGAGGGGATTTCCCGCGGGCCGTAATCGCCGACGATCAGAAAGCCGATCGCCACCATCTGGATGGTGGTCTTCCACTTGGCCAGCCGCGTCACCGGCACGCCGACGTTGAGGCCGGCCAGATACTCGCGAAGGCCCGAAACCAGCACCTCGCGCAGCAGGATCACCACCGCCGCCAGCACCGAAAGCCCGGTCAGCCGACCGAATCCCACCAGCATGATGAGCACCGCGGCCACCAGCAGCTTGTCGGCGATGGGGTCGAGGAACTTGCCGATGACCGACTCCTGCTCCCACACGCGGGCCAGGTAGCCGTCGAAATAGTCGGTGATGCAGGCGGCGGCGAACAGACCGCAGATGGTCCAGGCCGCCCATGCCTCCGGCACGTAGAACAGCCCGACCACCGGCGGAATCACCGCGATCCGCGACAGGGTCAGGAGGTTGGGCAGGCTGGTCAACATGGGTCCGGATGGCTCGAGGTTGGGCACTGGAAATCAGGTGGCCTTGCAGGCCGGGCATTCTAACCATCCGGATGGAAATGATCGTAGATCTTTTTCGCAACCGTGCGGTTGATTCCCTCCACCGCCTCCAGATCGGCCAGCCCGGCGCGCGACACCGCCTTGCCGCTGCCGAAATGGTGCAGCAGCGCCCGCTTGCGCGCCGGACCGATGCCGGGGATCTCGTCGATGGGCGACTTGGCGATGGCTTTGGTGCGCTGTGCCCGGTGGGTGCCGATGGCGAAGCGGTGCGCCTCGTCGCGCAGCCGCTGCAGGAAGTACAGCACCGGGTCGCGCGGCTCCATCTGGAACGGCGCGCGGTCGGGCATGAAGAAGTGCTCGCGCCCGGCGTTGCGGTCCGGCCCCTTGGCGATGGCGACCAGCGGCACGTCGTCGATGCCCAGTTCCGCCATCACCTCGCGCACGGCGTTGAGCTGACCGAGGCCGCCGTCGATCAGCACCAGATCGGGCCATGTGCCGCGGGCGCGCTCCGGGTCCTCCTTCAGCGCGCGGGCGAAGCGGCGGGAGAACACCTCGCGCATCATGGCGAAGTCGTCGCCGGCCGCCCCTTCGGACTGGATGTTGAACTTGCGGTAGGCGTTCTTCATGAAGCCGTCCGGCCCAGCGACGATCATTGCGCCGATGGCGAAGGCGCCCTGCACGTGGCTGTTGTCGTAGACCTCGATTCGCTGCGGCGGGCCGTCCAGGCCGAACACCTCCGCTACGCCATCCAGCAGCCGCATCTGCGAGGAATGCTCGGCCAGCCGGCGACCGTGCGCCTCGCGGGCGTTGGTCAGCGCGTGGTCGAGGATACGGCGCTTGTCGCCGCGCTTGGGCTCGATCAGCTCCACCTTGTGACCGGCGCGCATGGACAGCGCCTCGGTCAGCAGCTCGGTCTCCGGCAGCGCGTGGCTGATCAGGATCAGCGGCGGGGCGGCCTTGTTGTCGTAGAACTGGGCAACGAAGGAGGCCAGCACCTCCTCAACCTCCTGCGCCTTGTCGTGGCTGGGGAAATAGGCGCGGTTGCCGTAGTTGCGGCCGCCGCGGAAGAAGAACACCTGGATGCAGGTGGACCCGCCCTCGGCGTAGGCGGCGACGACGTCGGCGTCCTCGACCACGCCCTCGATGTTGATGTCCTGGTGCGCCTGGATGGCGGTCAGCGCCTTGATGCGGTCGCGGATCTGCGCCGCCGTCTCGAAGTTCAGGTCCTCCGACGCCTGCATCATCTGCTGCGCCAGCTCGCCCTGGATGTCACGGCTCCTGCCGGACAGGAAAGCGCGGGCCTGCTCGACCTGCGCCAGATACTCCCCGGGCGTCACGCGGCCGACGCAGGGCGCGGTGCAGCGCTTGATCTGATACTGCAGGCAGGGCCGGGTGCGGCTGTTGAAGACCGTGTCGGCGCAGTTGCGCAGCATGAAGGCGCGTTGCAGCGCGGTGATGGTGCGCGTCACCGCCATGCCCGAAGCGAAGGGGCCGAAGTAGTGCGCGTCGGCCGACCGGCTGCCGCGATGCTTCAAGAGCTGCGGGTAGTCGTGCCCCCTGGTGATCATGATGTAGGGGAACGACTTGTCGTCGCGCAGCAGCACGTTGTAGCGCGGCATCAGCCGCTTGATCAGGTTCGATTCGAGGAGCAGCGCCTCCACCTCGGTGTGGGTGGTGACGAACTCCATGGTCTCGGTCTCCGCCACCATGCGCTGGAGGCGGATCGGCAGGCGGTTCACCTGGGTGTAGTTGAAGACACGCCGCTTCAGATTCTTCGCCTTGCCGACATACAGCACGGCGCCGTCCGCCGCGATCATGCGGTAGACGCCGGGGGTTGCGGGCAGCGTCTTCAGGTAGCCCTGAATGACCTCCACCCCGCGCGCAAGGTCGGAGACGCGGCGGCGGCGCGGCTTGGGGTCGGAGCCGGCTTCCGGAGCGGTCTGAGGCGTGTCGGGGAGGGGCGTGTCGGTA
>JAEYOB010000390.1 GCA_023412175.1 Pseudomonadota bacterium
GAGAACAGCATCAGCGACTGCACGGGCTGGCGCAGGTCGTGCGTCGCCGCGGCGAGGAACTTGGACTTGGCGCGGTTCGCCGTCTCGGCGGCGATGCGGGCGGCGACGGCCTCCTCCTTGGCGGCGATGATGGTGCGTTCCATCTCGATGCGCGCGGTGATGTCGCGCATGATCGCCGTGAAGAAGCGCCGCCCCTCGGCGGTCCAGGCGCCGATGGAGATGTCCACGTGGACCTCGCGCCCGTCGGCGCGGTGGATGTGGGTGCGGCCCTCCTCGAACTGTTCCAGCCGCACGGCGACGGGCGTATCCACCAGGGCGCCGTCGGCGCAGCCGAACAGCGCGTGTGCGGCACGGTTGGCCGAGTGGATGATCCCACCCTCGTCCACCGTGACGATGGCGTCGGTGGCGGTGTCGACGATGGCGCGGTAGCGCGCGGCGCGCCCCTGGCGCAACTGCTGCTCGCGCCGCACCGACACGGTGATGTCGTGCACCTGGAGCAGGCAGCCGGGCCGGTTGCCGGGCAGCGGCGCGGACAGCGGCTTGGTGATGATCGACTGGCGGGTCGGCTGGCGCTGGTCGCCGATGCGGCTTTCCAGCGGCAGCAGTTTGGGATTGAGGTAGTGCGACACCACCGACGAGGTGCCGAAGGCCAGCGTCTCCTCGATGGCGCGGGCGAGGCGGCTGTCGGCAAGGTCAGGAAACAGGGCGAGCAGGCCGGAACCGACGGCGTTGCCGGCGGCGATGCCCGACTGATCCGCCATCCAGCGGTTCCAGCCGACCACCATCAGCCGGTCGTCCAGGACGATGACGCCGATGTCGAGGTCGTCGAAATTGGTGAGGTTGCCGAGGTCGGGCACCGCGTTTCCCTTCAGGTCCGGCCGGCGATGGGGCCGGGCGCGCCGGGGGAGGCGTAGGACGCGACCAGTGCCGTGACGCTCTCGCGCAGCGCCATCAGCGACGACACGTTCATGACGATGAGGATGAACCCGTGGATGCCGCGTTCCTTCATCATGAAGTCAACGTGGAAGATCATCACATGGTCGGAGTCGCTGCCGCCGCCATAGGCCAGGATCTCCATGGCGGCGCCGTAGATGACGCGCGGAAGCGAGGTGGTGATGCGCTGGTGCAGCATGTTGGCCAGCGTCGAGAGGCAGCTGTTGATCAGGATGTTGCCGATCTCGCTCAGCGCCTCCTGCTCCATCTCGATGATCTCGTCCAGGTCGGCCATGTGCGGCAGCACGGCGCGCACCAGTTCCAGACTGTTCGAGACCGGGAAGACCATGACGGCGGCGCCGGAGAACGTGCCCTGGAATTCCTCGCCGACCGCGACGAGTTGGTCCTCGGGGCGGGTGGTCAGCGCGGCGGCGGCGGCGGCGCGCGGCACCACGCGCACCTTCGGCACGGTCAGCGACACCCCACCGCGCACCATCTTGCTGAGCGTGACCGCCGCCTTGCTGACGGAGACGTTGACCAGTTCCGTCAGCGCGTCGGTTTCCAGCTCGTTGAGGGTTTCCAGCATGGTGTTCCCCTGCGCGCTCAGGCGCTGCGGCGTTGCGCGGGCGGGGCGGCGACGAAGCCGGCCAGCGCGTCGCGGGACACCGGCTTTTCGAGGAAGACCGCGCCCAGCGATCGGGCACGCTCCAGCACGTCGGTCTGCGCGTTGGCGGACACGATGGCGATGGGAAGGTCGGGGCAGCGGGTGCGCAGGCGCGCTGCCAGTTCCAACCCGTCCTCCTCGGGCATGTTGAAGTCGATGAAGGCGGCGGTCAGCGCCTCCACGTCCGGCACGCGGTCAGCCTCGGCGCCGGTGGCGGCCTCCATGATGGCACAGTCCGGATGCAACTCTTTCAACGCTTGGCGCACCACCATGCGGGCGAGCTTGCTGTCGTCCACCACCAGGAAGGTCTGCTGCATAATTGGTCCTGTGTCCCAGCCGGCGCCGCCCGCCCGACGCCTTGCTTCATGCCGCGGTAAGGATCTGCACGCCGCGGAGAATCCTGCTATGTGCACGCGGCAAAGCCGCGCGCATCATTCAAATCAAAGGTGATCAGATAATTGTTTTGCCGGCGCCGTCAACAGAAAGACGGTCAATAGCCGATTTGGACGAGGGTATTTGCCGTCCGTATAGGCCGTATTTAAGGGGCGTTTGGCCCATTGCCGGGTTGACCATGGCGGGCGGGCACCGGTTTGAATGGAAAATGGGCAGCCGTCTATTGAGCGGCGCGCTGATTCGTCTCGACGCCGGTACGGCGCATGACCAACAGGTTGCCGACCCAGCGCAGGACCTCCTCGCCGTTCTGGTTCACGGTGACCACACGCACGCGCGCTACGCCCTGTTCCGGCCGCTTCACCGAGGGACGCACCTCCAGGACTTCGCTCTCGGCGCGCAGCGTGTCGCCCGGACGCACCGGCCGCGGCCATTGCATGCCGTCCACACCCATGCCGATGTAGCCGCCGGCCAGCTTCTGCGGACTGTCGACGAGCATCCGCATGGTGAGCGCCGCAGTGTGCCAGCCGCTGGCCGACAGACCGGCGAACAGCGTGTCCTTCGCGGCCTCCGGGTCGAGGTGGAAGGGTTGCGGATCGAACTGGCCGGCGAAGGCGTAGATGTCCTGTTCCGTCACCGTAACCGTACCGCCGACGAAGCGGTCGCCGGGCTTGAGGTCTTCCAGGTAGAGCATGTGGCCGGGCCTCCTTGGGTGGGTGGGGAGACAGCTCTGTCTCATGGCTTGCGATGGTAGAGACAGGTCTGTATCATGTCAACGGGCTTTTCGGCAGAGGTGGCGGCGGTGGCGGACGACGTGCGGCGGACGGCGCGGGAACGGATCCTGGAAACGGCGGCTGAGCTGTTCTACCGCGAGGGGATCCGTGCGGTGGGGATCGACACGATCATCGCCCGGTCCGGCGTGGCGAAGATGAGCCTGTACCGGAACTTCGCGTCCAAGGACGACCTGATCTGCGCCTGGCTGGAGGACACCGAGGGCCGGTTCTGGTTCTGGTGGGACGGGGTGGCCGCGCGTCACCCCGGCGACCCGCGGGCGCAGTTGAAGGCGCTGTTCGCCGCGCTCGGCAAATGGACGGCGCACCCGAAGTTCCGCGGCTGCCCGTTCATCAACACCAACGTGGAGTTCCGCGACACCGACCACCCCGGCCGCGCCATTGCCGAGCACCACACGCGGGCCATACGCG
>JAEYOB010000348.1 GCA_023412175.1 Pseudomonadota bacterium
GCGCAGGCCGCCGGCGCCCGCCGCTTCCGCTTCGCCGACACGCTGGGTGTGCTCGACCCGTTCCAGACGCACGCCCGCATCGCCCGGCTGCGCGCCGCCACCGACCTGGAGATCGAGATCCACGCCCACGACGATCTCGGCCTCGCCACCGCGAACTCGCTGGCCGCCGTGCAGGGCGGCGCCACCCACGTCAACACCACGGTCAACGGCCTGGGCGAGCGCGCCGGCAACGCGCCGCTGGAAGAGGTGGCGATGGCGCTGAAGGTGCTGCACCACCACGACACCGGGATCGATACCCGTGCCTTCGGGCGTATTTCCGCGCTGGTCGAGGCGGCGTCGAACCGGCCGGTGGCGGTCAACAAATCCATCGTGGGATCGGCGGTCTTCACGCACGAAGCCGGCATCCATGTGGAGGGGCTTCTGCGTGACCGCCTGACCTACCAGAACTTCGATCCGGCCGAGGTCGGGCGCGAGCACCGCATCGTGCTCGGCAAGCATTCGGGGAGCGCCGCGGTCAAGCTGGCCTACGCCCAGCTCGGCGTGGCGCTGGAGGACGGCGAGGCGCACGCGATCCTGCCCATGGTCCGCACCCTCGCCACCCGCGCCAAGCGCGCTCCCACGCCGGACGAACTGCGCGCCTTCATGACCGCCGAAAGGGCCACGCCATGAGTTTCAGGGACGACTTCGAGGATCTGGAGACGGCGGAAGACTTCCTGTCCTTCCTGGGCGTCGCCTACGACCGCCGCGTGCTGGACGTGAACCGCCTGCACATCCTGCAGCGTTTCCACACCTACCTCGCCGCCGACACCGGTCTGGACGGCATCACCGGCGACGAGGATCTGGCCGCGCGCCACCGCACCCACCTGGAACGCGCCTACCACGACTACGTCGCCAGCAGCGGCGTGGCCGAGAAGACCTTCAAGGTCCACCAGCAGCAGGCGGAGCGGATGAGCGTCCGCTTCGTGCCGCTGGACGCGTTGCTGCCGTAGTGCCCCCCGAAGGCCCGCGGAACGCTCAGGCCACTGCCTCGATGCGCTCGAAATCGAGGTAGCGGTTGTTCTGCTCGCGGATGCGGCGGCCGGCCTCGTCGTAGACGAAGGTCAGAAAGACGCAGCGCCGGCCGCGCGTCACCGGCATCACCTCGTGCATGAGCGTGCCGGAGAACACCACGGCCCCGCCGACCGGCGCGCGATAGATCCGCGGGCCGTACTCGGCGAACTGCACCCCGCCCCCCTCGTAGTCGTCGTTCAGGCTCACCGACACCGCGAAGGCCCGGTGCGCCGTGCCCCTGGTGGTGTTGTCGCGGTGCGCCTTGAAGCGGCCGCCCTCCGCCGCGTCGTAGCAGCCGACCAGATAGCGCTCCAGGCGCGTGAAGGTGTGAGCGAAGGCCTTGCGGATTTCCGGCCGCACGCGCGTGAGGAAGCGCTGGCGGATGATGTCGAGCGCCCATTCCTCCTGCACGTGGTGGTCGGTGCGCGACTTGCGGGAGCGGTCCATCCGGCCGACGGTGCGCCCGTTGTGTTCGGTCATCTGCCCGGTGAACGCGTTCGACGTGTCGTGCATGGCGATCAGGCGGGCGCAGAAGTCCGGCTCGAACACATCGGGCAGGATCAGCACCGGGGCATGGTCGATGAGTGGCGCGATCCCCCGCACCGCGTCCAGCACCCGAACCGCATGGTCCTCCGGGGACGTCATGGGGATCGCGGCGATGAAGCGGAGGTTTTCGTCGATCACCACGCTGAACGCGCGCAGCAGGTCGCCCCCCTGCTCTCCGTCCAGAGGCTCTGAAACGCCGTACGACCGGCACACCGCCTTGTCCAGATCCCAGAACACGGTGGCCCGTGCGGAGGCCGCCGCAAATTCCGGGTTTTCCCGGTCTCCGGGATCGGTGGAAACACCGAATAGAACGCCGTTGAGCGCCGGGAAGTCCGCCGCGTGCCGAACCAGGCCGAGGAACGACTGCCATGCGGTGGTGTTCCGCGTGCTGCCGAAGAAGGAGAGGACGATCCTCCGGCCCGCCGCCTGGCTGAAATGAAAATCAGGCATCAAGGTGGAATCCAGGACGAACGCCGGAACAAAATCCCCACGGGAAAACGGCACCATGTCCGACCCACCTTCCAATTTCCAATGAAACGGACCAGCCCTCAGGAAGAGCGCGCCGGAACACACGTCGGAAAGCACTGCAATCCCTCATATTGTAAAGCTTTCATCGATGCCCGGCACATCACAGGAGACATGATCACCTGCGACCATCTTGTGCACGGGTTGGGGTACCCGGTAAACCTGTCAAACTTTACAGGGTTGCTCTCGCGCCGCTGTCCCGAACCCGACAAAAGACTCCTCGTGTCGGGAACGCGACACGCCGTCTTCCAGATACACCGCAGGGAAATCAATGGGATGCCGTATGGCATGCGCTTTGCTGATGGTAATACCGGGCCGCAGCAGGAGACCGGCATGCACATCGTCGTCTGTATCAAACAGGTTCCGGACAGCGCGCAGATCCGCATCCATCCGGTGACCAACACCATCATGCGCCAGGGGGTGCCGGCGATCATCAACCCCTTCGACCT
>JAEYOB010000529.1 GCA_023412175.1 Pseudomonadota bacterium
GGGTTTCGGCAGATACTCGAAGGCGCCGCGCTCGGCCGCCTTCACGGCGGTGATCAGCGTGTTCTGCGCGCTCATCACGATGACGCGCAGGTCGGGGCGCAGCTTCTTGATGCGCGGGATGAGGTCCAGCCCGTTCTCGTCGGGCATCACCACGTCGGTGATGACCAGATCGCCCTGGCCGTCGGACACCCAGCGCCACAGGGTCGAGGCGTTTCCGGTGGTGCGCACCTCATGGCCCAGCCGGGCCAGTGCCTGCGTAAGGACCGTGCGGATCGCGCGGTCGTCATCCGCCACCAGGATCGTTGCCGCGGCCATCAGCGTGAACCCCGCTCGGCACGGCGCGAGGCACCCTCCCCCGGAACTTGCGATTCATCGTACATGGGCAGCGACACCTTGAAGACGGTCCGGCGCGGCTGGCTGTCGAATTCGATGACGCCGCCGTGGTCGCCGATGATCTTCGCAACCAATGCAAGACCAAGGCCAGTTCCGTTGACCTTGGTGGTGACGAAGGCGTCGAACAGGTTGGTGCGCAGATCCTCGGGGATGCCGTCGCCATTATCCTGCACGGAAACCAGCAACGGCAACGGCAGGCGCGTGTCGCCGCCGGGCAGTGCCATGCGCACGCCGTGCTGGTAGGCGGTGGACAGCACGATCTCGGCGCCCTGGTCGGGGCATGCCTCTGCTGCATTTTTAATCAGGTTGAGGAAGACCTGGATAAGCTGGTCGCGATTGCCCAGAACCGGCGGCAGCGATGGGTCGTAGCGCTCGACGAAGCGGACGCTGCGGCCGAAACCGTTCTGAGCGATCTTGCGGACGTGCTCCAGCACGGTGTGGATGTTCACCGGTCCGCGGTCGAGCGGGCGGTCGGAGAACACCTCCATGCGGTTGACCAGCGCGACGATGCGGTCGGCCTCGTCGCAGATCAGACGGGTCAGCACGCGGTCCTGCTCGTCGGCGTTCTCTTCCAGCAACTGGGCGGCGCCGCGGATGCCGGACAGCGGATTCTTCACCTCGTGCGCCAGCATGGCGGCCATGGCCGAGACCGAGCGTGCGGCGTTCCGGTGGGTCAGCGAGTTGTCGATCTTGCGGGCCAGCGAGCGCTCGTGCAGCGTCACCACCAGATGATCGGAGCCGTCGCCCATCACCGTCACCTGCGCCGTCACCGTGTGCTGGCCGATGCGCGGGGTGTCGATGACGATGCCTTCCTGCGAGGCGCGCAGGCTGCCGCGCCGGGCCTGGGCGAGCAGCCCCATGACCGGGCTGTCGGATTGCAGCAGCGCCGACAGCGGCATGCCTTCTATCATGCTGGCGCTGACGTCGAAGAACTCCTGCGCCTCGATGTTCACGAAACGGATGTCCCCAGCCCCGTCGACCACCAGCACCGGGTCGGGCAGCGCGTTGAGCACCGCCCGCGGATCGACGGTGCTCGGGCGGAGGGGGATGCGCGGCGCACGCCGCGTTGCCGACGTGGCCATGCGCGACGACATCAGGCGGCCATCCTCTCGATCACGGGGTGGTAGAACCGGCGGATCCGCTCGCGCACCGCGTCGGCCCCGTCGATCAGGTTGATCTCGGCGCGGAATTCGGCCGAGCCCGGCAGCCCCTTGGAGTACCAGGACACGTGCTTGCGGGCGACGCGCACCCCCGGCTCGGTGCCGTAATGGCTGAGCATCGCATCGAAATGCTCCAGCAAGGTGGCCAACTGCTCGTGCAGCGGCGGGTCGGGCAGCCGCTCGCCGGTGCGCAGATAGTGCATGACCTGCGCCGGGAACCACGGGCGGCCATAGGTGCCGCGGCCGATCATCACGCCGTCGGCGCCGGATTCCGACAGCGCGCGGTCCACGTCCTCAAAGGTCTGGATGTCGCCGTTGACCACCACGGGGATCGACACGGCCTCCTTCACCTTGCGCACGAAGGCCCAGTCGGCGGTGCCGTTGTACATCTGGTTGCGGGTGCGGCCGTGGATCGTGATCATCTTGATCCCGCTTTCCTCGGCGATGCGCGCCAGCCTGGGAGCGTTGAGATTGCCGTGGTCCCAGCCCATCCGGGTCTTCAGCGTCACCGGAACGTTCACCGCCTTGACGGTGGTCTCCAGGATGCGGCCGGCCAGCGGTTCGTCGCGCATCAGCGCCGAGCCGGCATAGCCGTTGACCACCTTCTTCACCGGGCAGCCGAAGTTGATGTCGACGATGGCGACGCCGCGGTCCTCGTTCAGCTTGGCCGCCTCGGCCATGACGCCAGGCTCGCAGCCGGCGAGCTGCACCGCCATCGGGAATTCTTCCGGCACGGTCTCGACCATGCGCAGGGTCTGGCGGTTCTCGCGGATCATCGCCTGGCTGGCGATCATCTCGGACACGACGAGGCCGCAGCCGGTGCGCTTGACCAGGCGGCGGAACGGAAGGTCGGTGACCCCGGACATGGGGGCGAGGATCACCGGATCCGACAGGGGAATGGAACCGATCTGGATGGCCATTTCAGTCTGCCCATTTCATGGGCGTCTCAGTAATTTGCTGGGATTTTGGGCAGGATACACATCGCATGCTCCGTTTGCAAGCGTGTGCGGTGCAGCATTCCCGCTGGGATGAGTGATTGTTGCTTAGCTCTTCAAGATGTCGGCGACGAACTTGACGCCCAAATAGGCAAGTGTGAGCAAAAGATAGGCAATCAACACCAGCCTCGCCGCGGTGCGCCCCTTCACGCCGGTTCGCATGTGAGCAAACAACAGGCCGGCAATGACGGCAAAAGTGGCAAGAGAAAACAAGATTTTATGATCGAAGCGCAACGACACGCCCTGCTCGTAGTGCAGGACGGCCATGCCCGTGACGAGGCCCGCGCCCAGCACGACCTCCGACGCAACGAGCAGGCGGACCTGGAGTCGTTCGCTTTCCGCCATGGGCGGCAGGAATCGGGTGAGCGCGGTCGGGCGTTTGGCCTTCAGCGCACGCTCCTGGAGAAAAGCGGCCAGCGACGCCACGGCCGCCAGGGTCAGCAGCGCGTAGGTGACGACGGAAACGGCGATGTGCACGTCGATCCAGATGCCCGGTGCACCTCCCTGCAGCATCGGCGCCCGCGTTCCCTCGGAAAGCGTCGCCACCACCGCCACGGCCACCAGATAGGGCAGAAGCAGGGGCGACAGGCGCCACGCCGAGCGCGTCACCGCGCAGAGCCCGGCGAACAGCAGCATGCACGTCGCGATGGTCACCCACAGGGCGGTGGGGAGACCCGTCGTCCAGGCGCCGCCGATGCGCACCGAGGCCCAGATCACCGGCCCGAGCACGGCCAGCGCCAGAGCGCCCCAGAACATGCCCGAACGTCCCTGCTCACCGGCGCCGCCGACGCTGCGGTAGGGATAGAGCGAGGCCGGAAGCAGCGCCAGGAGCGCCGTCAGGCTGAAGACGAGGTTCTGAGACATCATCGGCCGACCATGCCCTTCCCTCCTCCGATCCCCTGCCCCTCCCCCTTGGCGGGGCGCGAGGGACAGGCTAGGCTCCGCCGCGTCGCCGTCAAGTCGCAAATCAACTCCCGGACCATCCCATCATGCCGTCCTGCATTGCGTTGATCGTCGCTGGCGGTTCCGGCCAGCGATTCGGCGCCGAGCGCCCCAAACAATACCACGACCTTGCCGGACAGCCCGTGCTCCGCCGCACGGTCGAGGCGTTCCTTCGCCATCCTGCGGTCACCGGCGTCCAGGTGGTGATCCAACCTGCGCATCGCGACCTCTACGACGACGCCGTTGCCGGACTGGGACTGCCCGAACCGGTCGCCGGCGGCGCCTCCCGCCAGGACTCGGTGCGCAACGGCCTGGAGCGGCTGGGCAACCCCGATCTCGTGCTCATCCACGACGCGGCCCGGCCGCTGATCGATGCGGGCACCATCCAGGCGGTCGTCGATGCCCTGGCGGATGCGCCGGGCGCGCTGGCCGCCGTGCCGGTGGCCGACACCCTGAAGCGCTGCGACGGCGCCGAGGTGGCTGGCACCGTGGACCGCACCGGACTGTGGCGGGCGCAGACCCCGCAGGGCTTCCGCTATGCCGACATCCTGGCCGCGCACCGCGCGGCGGCCGGGCTCGACCACACCGACGACGCGGCGGTGGCCGAGCGCACCGGGCTCCGCGTGGTGCTGGTGCCGGGCAAGGAGGAGAACTTCAAGGTGACCACCCAGGACGACCTCTCCCGCGCCGAGCGCATCGTGACCCGGACGCTGGGCGACGTGCGCACCGGCACCGGCTTCGACGTGCACCGATTCACCGACGGCGACGCCGTCATTCTGTGCGGCGTGCGGGTGCCGCACACCCAGAAGCTGGAGGGGCACTCCGACGCCGACGTTGGGCTGCACGCCCTGACCGACGCCATCCTCGGCGCCATCGGCTCCGGAGACATCGGCAGCCACTTCCCGCCCGGCGACCCGCAATGGCGCGGCGCCGACAGCGGAAAGTTCCTCCGGCACGCCGCCGAACTGGTGCGCGCCCGCGGCGGGCGCATCGCCCATGTCGACGTGACGCTGATCTGCGAGCGCCCGAAGGTCGGCCCCCACCGCGCCGCCATGGTGTCCAGCGTGGCGGCGCTGTTGGGTATCGCCGAGGACCGGGTCAGCGTCAAGGCGACCACCACCGAGCGCCTAGGCTTCACCGGCCGCGGCGAAGGCATCGCCGCACAGGCGGCGGCGACGGTCCGCCTACCGGAATAAAGTTGCCGGACCTCAGGAGGGGCGAACGATGTTCCCTGACCATATCCGCGAACTGGCCGCCAAGCTGCTGGCCGAGTACGGCGCGGCCGGCCAGATGGCCGCCGCCGCCGAATCCTGCACCGGCGGGCTGATCGCCGCCGCGATCACCGACATCCCCGGCTCGTCCGAGGTGTTCGAGCGCGGCTTCGTCACCTACACCAACCTTGCCAAGTCGGAGATGCTGGACGTGCCGCCCAGCCTGATCGCCGCCCACGGCGCGGTCAGCGCCGAGGTGGCGGTGGCGATGGCGGTGGGCGCGCTCGCCAGATCGAAGGCGGACGTCAGCGTGGCGGTGACCGGCGTCGCCGGACCGGGCGGCGGCACCCCGGTCAAGCCGGTCGGCCGGGTCTACATCGCCACCGCCGTGCGCGACGGCCGGGCGGAGGCGCGCGAACACACCTTCGCCGGCGACCGCCAGGAGGTGCGCCTGCAGACCGTGGAGCATGCGCTGGAACGCCTGCTTGCGGCGCGGCCGACGGCGGCGTGACGCTACGGAGCGTGCTGACCTACGCGGCGGTCGTCGAGGCGCCGGCCGCGGCCGGCGTGGCGCCATAGAGCTGCGCGGCGCGGGTCTCGAAGGCGTGCACCATGCGCTTGACCGCCTCGTTGAACAGCACGCCCATGATCTTCTGCAGGATCGCCGAGCGGAACTCGAAATCCACGAAGAAGTCCACGCACACGCCGCGCTCGTGCGGCGTGAAGATCCAGTGGTTGTTCAGGTACTGGAATGGCCCGTCCGTGTATTGGACGTCGATGCGCCGGGCTTCCTCATTCAGCTCGACACGCGAGGTAAAGCGCTCGCGCACCATCTTGAAGCCAATCACGAGGTCGGCATGCATCACGTTGCCTTCGCGCTTGCGAATGCGCGAGGCCATGCACCAGGGCAGGAACTCCGGGTACTTGTCCACCTCGGCGACCAACCGGTACATCTGGTCCGGGGTGTACGGCAGAACCTTCTTTTCCGCGTGCGTGGGCATCGCTTCTCCCCGTCTGCTTATCCGGCCAAGGCTGCAAGCTTCGCCTCTCGGGCGGCGCGCAGGCGCTCGAAGTCGGCGCCCGCGTGGTAGGACGAGCGCGTCAGCGGGCTCGCCGCCACCATCAGGAAGCCCTTGGCCCGGCCGAGGCGCGTGTAGCCCTCGAACTCCTCGGGCGTCACGAAGCGGTCCACGGCGGCGTGCTTCGTCGTCGGCTGCAGATACTGGCCGATGGTCATGAAGTCCACGTCCGCGGCACGCAGGTCGTCCATCACCTGCCCAACCTCCTCCTTCGTCTCGCCCAGGCCGACCATGATCCCCGACTTGGTGAAGATCGATGGATCCAGCTCCTTCACCCGAGCCAACAGCTGAAGCGAGGTGAAGTAACGCGCACCCGGACGAATTGTCGGATAGAGCCGCGGCGCCGTCTCCAGATTGTGGTTGAAAACGTCCGGCTTGGCCGCAACGACGGTCTCCACCGCGCCCTTCTTCTTCTGGAAGTCGGGGGTGAGGATCTCGATGGTCGTGCTGGGCGCCGCGGTGCGGATGGCGCGGATGGTCCGCGCGAAGTGCTCCGCGCCGCCGTCCTCCAGGTCGTCGCGGTCCACCGAGGTCACCACCACATGGTGCAGGCCGAGCTGGGCGACCGCCTCGGCGACGTTCTCCGGCTCGTGCGGGTCGAGCAGATTGGGCTTGCCGGTCTCGACGTTGCAGAAGGCGCAGCCGCGCGTGCAGATCGAGCCGAGGATCATGAAGGTGGCGTGCTTGTGCTTCCAGCACTCGCCGATGTTCGGGCAGGCCGCCTCCTCGCACACGGTGTTGAGCTTGAGGCCGCGCATGAGCTGGCGGGTCTCGTTGTACTCCTGGCTCATCGGCGCCTTGACGCGGATCCAGGCGGGCTTGCGCTGGATCGGGTTGTCGGGCTTGTGAGCCTTCTCCGGGTGGCGGAGCTTCTCGGTCTGATCGGCCACGGTCATGACGTCACGAACTCCCATCGGTCCGGCGGGCAGCCGGGCCGTTCTGCGAACAAGCGGCGCTCAGGCGCGCCACTCCGGCGGAAACAGATCGGCCGGATAGGCCGGATCGAGCGCCTGGTCAAGGGTGAAGGGTGGATCGGCGGGAAAGCGGGCGAGGTCTGCTTCGGCCTGATCCGCCGCAATCAACCGGCACTTGCGATAGGTTGCCTCGAAAATCCCGCGTGAATACGGGCCGAGGCTCGGGCTGCGCTCAAGATCGCGGACGAGGCGATCGCGCTGCTCGTCGATGGTCAAGCGCCATCCCCGTTCACAGCGCTCACGCAATTCGGGACAGTACATCCATTTGAGCAAGTGTGGGATCAGCACCCGAAGCCGGCTTACGATTTCGGATCGTTCGCTCTCGCCCATGCATTCGATCTCCTCGGCGACGTTCTCCCAGTCGATGGGGGCGTTGAGCCGCTCGGCGCCGGCACGGCGGATCTCCCGCGCCTGGGCTTGCGTCCAGGCGTAGAAGTCCTCGTCGTACGCTGCGCTGTTGCGGCTCATGTCCCCGACCGGAAAACGTCACCTCGGCAATCTAGCTAGAAGTGGATCGCCCGGCCATACGCATCAAGGACGGACTCGTGCATCATCTCCGACAGGGTCGGGTGCGGGAAGACGGTGTGCATGAGTTCGGCCTCGGTGGTCTCCATGGTCTTGGCGACCGTGTAGCCCTGGATCAGC
>JAEYOB010000586.1 GCA_023412175.1 Pseudomonadota bacterium
ACCTTCACGCTGCGTCTCCCGGTGGACAGCGTGGCCGAACCGCCGGAGCCGGACGCCTTCGGCCTGGACGACGCCCTCCTTCCCGATGCCGAGGAGGAGGGGGCGGAGGGGATGTCCATGGCCGCCACCGTCCTGCTGGTCGAGGACGAGGCGCAGGTGCGCGACTTCATGCGCCTGACGCTGGAGGACATGGGCATGCGCGTTTTCTGCGCCGGCGACGGCACGGAGGCGCTGGAAGCGTTTTCCGCCCATGGCGGGGCGTTCGACCTTCTGGTGACCGATCTGGTGATGCCGCGCATGGGCGGGGCGGAGGCCGCGCGGGCGCTGCGCCGCGAGAACCCCGACCTGCCCATCGTGCTGATCTCCGGCTATCCGCCCGAGAAGGAGAATCTCGACGATCTGTTGGCCGATGTCCGGCGCGTGGTCTTCCTGCACAAGCCCATCAACCCGGACGAGCTGAGCGACAAGGTGCACGCGCTGGTGGTCTGATGGCTTCCCCGGATATTCCCACTTCCCTTCCCAGCGCCGTCGACAGCTACGACGTCGATGCGCTGCTGGTCGAATTGGGCGCCGAGCCGGAAGGCGACGAGGCGGAGCTGAACGTCTGCCTCACGCTGGAGGAGTTGTACGCGCCACGCAGCCGGTTCCAAATGGTCGAGGAGCTGGCCGAATTCCTGGAAAGCCGGCAGATCACCCCGACCGAACTGCTGCACACCGTCGAGCCGCAGCGCCAGTTCACCGACTGGCCGCGCCGCGCCGCGGTGCTGGAACGCGTGGCCAACACCCAGGCGTTGCCCGGCCGCCGCACGCCGGCGCAGCGCCTGGACGAACTGATGCGCCTCGAGGGCGAGGCGCTGGCCATGACCGCCCAGCGGGCTCACCGCGGTTCGGTGCAGACCTTCGACGCGCGCACCTTCGCCAGCGCTGTCGCCAAGATCGCCCAGGCCGCCCAGGGGTTCGCCGCGCGCTACGCCGTGGACGCGGTGATGGCGAACTGGCTTGGCACCTGCGGCAGCTATCAGGCCAAGCTGGAAAGCCTGCTCTCCCTGGTCGGCGAGGGCATGCCGCCGCTGGGTGAGGAGGTCATCGATCAGTTGATCGGGGAGATCCTGGCGAGCGGCACCGCGGCGGACGAGCTGTTCGGCTGGGTGGACGGGCTGCGCGCCACGCTCGAGGTGCTGGCGCAGCTCTGGAAGGGCGATACCGTCACCCATCCGCGCGCGCCCGCGGTGATCCGCCGCCTCAACACCTACATCGCGTCGCACAGGGCGCCGGGGGCGCGCCGCGGGCTGGAGCTGACGCTGTACCGCGCCCTGCTGGGGGAGGAGCGGCTGTGCCCGCTCACCGGCGGCGATCCGCGCGCCACCTCGGTCATTGTGGACGAGCTGGTGGCGACGGCGGCGCTCGCCGTCAAGCTGCGCGGCAACGGTTCGACCATGGGCGGCGAGCGCACCCTGCATCTGCTCGACCGCCGTGCGGCCCGTCATCTGTCCGGCGACCGGCTGGAAATGTCGCTGCGCGGCAAGAGCCATTACGCCAGGGTCATCGACCTGTTGACCTACGAGGGCGTGGTGTTCGGAGAGTTGTGCCGCAAGACGGTGACGGCGGCGTTGCGCACGCACCTCGACCACCGCGACTTCACGCAACGCCTGTTCGAGAGCGCCCGCACGCCACGCGCCCGCATCAAGGCGCTGTCCGACGTGCAGGCGCGCCTGCTGCGATCCGCCCTGGCCGATCCGCTGAAGGACAAGTACGCGCGCATGCTGGACGAGATCCAGTTCACCTACCTGCGCACCAACCGCATCCTCGCCCGGATCGCCAAGGACCGCACCCCATCGGTCGAGGAGGTGATGGAGTACGCCAACCTGCTCGCCGAGGGCGCGTTCACCAGCGGAAAGTGCGCCGCAGCCGCGCGCGAACTGGTCGGTTTTCACATCCGGACCACGGCGTTTCTGAGGACTTACCTGCAACGCCGCAAGGATGAGACGGAGCAGCGCGCCGAACGCTTCGCCGCCTTCTTCGGCACCTTGCAGGCGGCCGGCACGTCATTGCGCGACATGGCGACGCTGCGCGTCCTGCTGGCCGACGACGAGCCGCAGGCCCGTTCCTACGTCGAGATGATCCTGCGCGACCTCGGCATCGCCGACATCACAATCGCCGAGGACGGCCGCGAGGCGCTGGACGCCTTCGACGGGCAGGAGATGGAGTACGACCTGATCATCTGCGACTGGAAGATGCCGCGTGTCACGGGGCTGGACTTCCTGAAGCAGGTGCGCGCGGTGCGGCCGGAGATGCCGTTCCTGATGGTCACCGCGCTGGCGACCATGATCGCCGTGGAGGAGGCGCTGGCCCACGACGTCACCGCCTACATCGCCAAACCCTTCTCGCCCGAGCAGCTGGAGGAGAAGATCCTGGTGCTGGTCAACCGTTGAATCCTCGCCCGTGACGGGAAAGGATGAAACTGTTTCAATTCCGAAACGCGATGTTAACGGGTGCCCGCCTATGAGGGGTGTTCTACTCCTTCCTGCCGAGGGACTCACCCGTGGACGCTTCCAGTTCGGATCCCCCCTACGGCCGCAGCATCCCGCTGCCGGAACTGTTGCTTACGGTGCTGGGCCTTGCCGGCGTGGTGACGGTGCTCGTCATCGCGGGGATGCGGCATGACGGCTCGGTCGTCGGCACGCTCGCCGCAGCGCTGGTTTCCATGGCGGTTGCGTCTGCGGGGCTGGTCTTCCTGGCGGTGCGGCGCGGCGCCCGAACCGCCGGTGCCATGGCCACGAACGCCCGTCTGCTGGACGCCGCCAACCGTGAGCTTGAAGCCAGCCAGAAGCGCTTCCGCGACTTTGCCGAGGCTGCCTCCGACTGGTTCTGGGAGAGCGGGGCGGACCACCGCTATACCTACGTTTCCGAACGTCTGGCAGACATTGTCGGGTGTGATGCCGGCGTGCTGTTCGGCGAGTCGCTGCTCGAACTCGGGCGGCTGTGCGAGGACGCCGACACCTGGGCCGAGTACCGTGCCGACATCGAGGCCGGCCGCCCGTTTCGCGACCTCGAACTGACCCATCAGGACGATTCCGGCAAGACCTTCGTCTTCCGTCTCAGCGGCCAGCCGGTGTTCGACGAGGCCGGAGCCTTTGCCGGCTACCGTGGCTGCGGGCTCGACGTGACGGTCGAGACCATGGCGCTGATGGACGCGCGCTTCATGCAGGTGGTGGTGCACGACGCGCTGGACAGCATCTCGGAAGGGTTCGTGCTGTTCAGCGCCGATGGCCGGCTGCTGTTCTGCAACGACCGCTACCGGCAGGCCTACCCGAACATCGCCGACATCCTGGTACCCGGCGCCACCTTCGAGGAGATCCTGCGCGTCGCCGCCGAGCGCGGCGGCTTCGATGCCGGCGGCGATCTGACCGCCTGGATCCGCGCCCGGTTGACGCGCCACCTGGAGCATGAGGCGCCGGTGAACCAGCGTCTTTCCGACGGCCGCTGGTACCGGATCAGCGAGCACGCCACCGGGGCCGGCGGCATCGTCAAGATCCTCATGGACATCACCGAACTGAAGCTGCGCGAAAGCGAGCTGGCCGGCCAGACCGCCCGGCTGGAGGCGACGGTCGGTGCGTTGCAGGAGAGCGAGAACCGCTACAAGCAGCTCGTTGAACTTGCGCCCTACGGCATTGCCATCTGGGACGGCGCGGCGATCCGGTTCGCCAACGGATCGGCGGTGGCGATTCTCGGCGCGGCTTCCTTCGGCGGGCTGGAGGGAGCCGAACTGAAACGCTTCTTCCTGGACGGACCGGAACTGGAAGCGCGCCTCGCGCCCGCGGCGAAGGGCGACGCGCAACGCCTGGAGGGCGAGGTGCAACGTCCGAACGGCGAGCGCCGCCACCTGGAACTGGGCGCCTACCCGGTGATCTACCAGCGCGAGTCGGCGGTGCTGCTGGTGATGAACGACGTCACCGAGCGCCGCCGCGCCGAGGAGGAGTTGCAGCGTTCGCAGAAGATGGAGGCGGTCGGCCGCATGGCCGGCGGCATCGCGCACGAATTCAACAACATGCTGACCGCCATCGGAGGCTTTGCCCGTCGGGCCGAGCGCGCGCCGGGCGACGAGGCGCGGGTTCTGACCTGCGTGCGCGAGATCGCCAAGGCGTCGGACCGTGCCGCGGCGCTGACCGCCCAGCTCCTTGACTTCAGCCGCCGCAAGGCCAGCGAGGAGATGGAGGTGGTCCCCCTGGCCGACCTCGTGCGCGACCTGCGCGTCTTCCTGAAGCCGCTGATGAGCGCCGGCATCGCCATCGAACTGGACATCCGCGACGCCACGGCGCACGCCGTCGCCAACCCGGTGACGCTCAATCAGGCGATCCTCAATCTGGCGCTCAACGCCCGCGATGCCATGCCCGATGGCGGTGCGCTGCACGTGACGCTGGAGACGGTCGAGCCCGGCCGCGGCTTCTTCGAACGGCACGAGGCGCTGCGCCCCGGCCGCTACGCGGCGCTCCGCGTCACCGACAGCGGTTGCGGCGTACCGGAAGAGATCCGCGACCGCATCTGGGAGCCGTTCTTCACCACCAAGGAGCCCGGCAAGGGCACCGGTCTCGGCCTGTGGATGGTGTACGGCACGGCACAGCAGGCCGGCGGCGTGGTCGAGATGAAGTCCGAGCTGGGGAAGGGCAGCGTCTTCTCCATGTATCTGCCGGCCGTGGATCCGCCCGCCGCCGCGGACGAAGGCATCGAGGCGGTCCGCCTGCCGGAGGGCGAGACCGTGTCGGTCCTGCTGGTCGACGATGAGGAATCCGTGCGCTCCTACCTGCGTCTGGCGCTTGAGGAGGCGGGGTGCCAGGTGGTGGAGGCGGCGGATGGGCTCGACGCGCTGGCGCGCTGGGAGGAGCATGCCGGGCTGTTCGACCTGCTGGTCACCGACGTCTCCATGCCGCGCATGACCGGCCCCGAGCTGGCCCGCGCGCTGGATGAGCGCAATCCGGATCTCCGCATGCTCTTCCTGACCGGTTACGCGTCCCGCGACCAGGCGGAGGGGTTGACGGCACGGTCGGGATGCCAGCTTCTGATGAAGCCCGTGGGGCCGGAGAAGCTGGTCCAGGCCGTGCGCGAGCTGCTGTCGGAGTGAGGGCTTGACCATGGCATCCGACATGGAGCTGGAAGAGCAATCCGGGGGCGGCCTCGACCAGGAGGCGGTGAACGAGGCAACCGCCTGCCAGACGGCGGAGGAGTTCTATGCCACGCCGGCGCGCGAGGCGATCGGCCGCATCTGCGAGCGTTTCCTCGACGAGACGGCGATGACGCCGACCGAACTGCTGCACGCGACCCGGCATCAGACGGCGCTGTCGAACCAGCCCCTGTTCGTCAGCATGATCCAGCAGGCCGAACGCGCCCAGGGCCGCAAGTTCGGCACGCTGAACGCTCTGGTCAACGAGGTTGCCCGGCTGACCCGCGAGCGCATCCGCGACTGGCCGATTCCCGAACTGACGCTGGCCAACTATGACGCGACGGTCGCGGAGGTGCTGTCGCGCGACCCGGCGTTCACCGGCCGCTTCATCGTGGATGCGGCGCTGACGCTGTACCTGTTTGCGGGGCGCAGCTTTTCCGAAAAAGCGGAACTGCTGCTGGAACTGGCCGAGACGACCGACAGCCCTGCGGCGCTCGATCACATCGACCAGTTGCTCGGCGAGATCGTGCGGTCCGAAGCGGGCATGGCGTCGATCGCGGGGGAAACGGCGTTCACCACGCTGGTCGAGGCGATCGTCTCCCTTGCAGTCGGCGACGCCCCCGTGCCGGACCACCTGCCGAAGCCGTTGCGCGCCATGGAGGCGCTGATCCGCCGGGCGCCCATGCCGGTGCTGACCGACGCGCTGCTGGTCGCTTTCCGGCGCGAGCTGGCCAAGCCCAACCGCTTTACCATCGCCAGCAGCGGCGACCTGTTCGGCATCGAATCGGTGCAACGCGAGGTGATGACGCTGGCGCAACTGGCGCAGCGCTTGCGCTCCGGCGACGGCTACCTGGGCGGGGCCAAGACCGAGGCGGCCTTTCAGCGGCGCATGGCGTTGCTGGTCAACGAGGACACGCTGCCGGAGATCGTCAAGGGACGCAGCTTCATCCAGAAGCTGCGCACCCTGTTCGCCATGCAGAAGATGCCGCTGGCCGCCAACTCCGAGAAGGCGGTCAGCGACTATCTCAGGAGCTACCTGGACAGCCGCGAGTTCGCCAGCCGCGTGCTCGACTGCTGGAAGGAGCGGGCCGACAAGCTGAAGGGCTTGGCCGAGGTGCAGGGGATGATCCTACATTCCGCCTTCCCGGAAGAGGATCGCGAGCACCTCGCCCGGCTGATCGACGACACGCAGAGCGTCTTCATCCGCACGCACCGCCTGCTGGCGGCGCTGACCTCCAAGGTGGATCCGTCGTCTGACACGGTGCTCGACATGGTGAAGCTCGCCGGCGAAGGCGCCTTCTGCGTCGGCAAGAGCCGGCAGGCGGTGGCCCGCGCGCTGTACCGGCAGGTGCACCGGCCGCGCTTCATCCGCTCCTTCCTGCTCAGCGCGCCCCATGGCAAGGAGCGCGGCGCCCGCGCTTCCTGGCTCAAGGCGACCCTGGCGACGATCGGCGTGCCGTTCATCGACATGGCCGCGCTGCGTGTGCTGGTCGTGGACGATGAGGAGGGGCCGCGCGCCTATGTGGAGTCGGTGCTGCGCGACCTCGGCGTCGGTACCGTGCACCTCGCCGTCGACGGGCAGCAGGCGCTGGAGCGCCTTGAGGGGCAGGACGAGCACTACGATCTGATCGTCTGCGACTGGATGATGCCCAGGGTCAGCGGCCTGGAGGTGCTGAAGTCCGTGCGCTCGGCGCGGCCCGACCTGCCGTTCCTGATGGTGACCGCGCTCGCCACCCGGCAGGCGGTCGAGCGCGCCATTGCCGCCCACGTCACCGCCTACATCCCCAAGCCCTTCACGCCGGACCAGCTGGAGGACAAGGTGCTGTTGGTGCTGACGCAGAAGGGCATTGTAGCGGGATGATCCCGCCTACAGCCGCTCCTCCAGCCAGGCCTCGATCCGCTCCGCGACGTTGTCCCAACCCGGCTCCAGCATCATCGTGTGCCCCATCTCCGGGACGATGACGGCGTCGGTGCGGAGGGTGCGGGCGGTGGCGTGGACCTGCCCCGGCGGGACGAGCAGATCCTTGCCGGCCCCAAGAACGAGGATGGGAATGTCGCGGTCGGGAATCGCCGGGAATGGGTTCCAGCCGTACATCTCCAGCAGTACGGCGTTGGATTCCTCCTGCAGGTAAGGCTCGTACAGGCGCGCCTCGGCGTGCGGCATGCGGTCGGAGAACATGGCGCGGCGGATGCCCTCCGGATCGACGTGGCGTTCGCCGAAGGTGGTGAGCAGCGCCATCTGCTGGAACACATACGGATCGCGGAACGCCAGGCCGACGGAACTCTCCCAGAGGCCGTGCGGCGGCGCCGAGGCCATCAGCACCGCGGCCGGTGCGCGCCGGCGCAGCAATACCCGCTGCACCACCATGCCGCCCATCGAGTGGCCGACCAGCACAGGCGGCGTGTCGAAGCCGTCGAACACCTCCAGAACGTCGTCCACATAGTCGCCCAGCGTGTGGGTGCGGATGCGGTCGCGCCCGGCGCTGCCGCCGTGGCCGCGCAGGCTGACGGCATGCGCCGACCAGCCGCGTCCGGCGAACCAGCCGAGCATCTTGGCGTCCCAGATCCAGGCGCCGCAGAAGGCGCCGTGCACAAACAGCAACGGGGTGGGCTTCGCCCGGCCTTTCGGCCGGCGGGTCAGGATTTCCAGTCTTGGCATCGTTCCGGTGAGGTTACGG
>JAEYOB010000589.1 GCA_023412175.1 Pseudomonadota bacterium
GTCGAGCGCTCCGCGACGCTCCCGCTGAGCAGCTCGCGGACACGGCGGTAGCTGGCCTGGGCCGCTCCCCAGCGCTGCCAATCGCTGATGATGTGCTCGAACGGGGCGAGGGCGCGCGCGACGATGATGCTGGCGGCGAACAGGATGCCGGCCGAGGCCATGTGCTCGATCACCAGCAGCACGCCCAAGGCCATGACGCCGATCTGGATGGCCATGCGGACCATGCGCGTGAAGGCGCCCACCGCGGTGGCCCGGCGCAGGCCGACCTCGGTGAGCGCGTTCGCCTCGGCGGTCTGGGCCATCCAGCGCTCGGTGATGGGACGGGCCATGCCCATGGCTTCGATCGCTTCGGCGTTGCGCAGGGCCCCGCCCAGGCGCTCGATGGCGCGGGTGGTCGCCGCGTCGGCGTCGCGCAGTGGCCGGCGGGTGATGAACTCCGTGGCGATGCCGAGGACGATCAGCAGCACGACGCACCCCAGCGCCGCCATGCCGAAATAGGGGTGCATGGCGAACAGAACGGCAAAGAAGAGCGGCGACCACAGCAGTTCCAGCACCGACGTGGCGGCGCTGCCGCTGACGAACTGCTTCAGCGTCTGGATGTCGCGCAGCCCCTGGGCTCCGTTCTCGCCGCGCAGGCTCTGCGTGATGATCGCCTCGATGGCGTCGAGGCCCAGGCGCTGGCCGAGCCAGAGGCCAAGCTTCTGGTACAGCCGCTCCCGGCAATAGTCGAGGACCGCATACAGAGCCAGCCCGCCCAGGGCGATGCCGGTCAGCGCCACCAGCGTGCCCACGCTGTGGCTCGACAGCACGCGGTCGAAGACCTGCATCATGTAGAGCGGAACGATCAGCAGACCGAGGGTGGAGAACAGGCTGATCAGGACGGCCACCAGCATGCCGGGGGCACAGCGCTGGAGGGCTTGGTCCAGGGGATTGGTGCCGGAGCGTTCCGGGGAGCGGGAAACCGTCATGGCGTCGGCGCCTTGGTGTCGAAGCGGGCCTGGAGGGTGGCGATCGTCGCCCCCCAGCGATCGTGGTGAAGGCGACGGTTGTAGAGGCACGCCGGGGTGCGCGCGTAGGCGTCGTGCTCGATTATCGATTGCCGCTCCATGTGGTACAGCTCGACGTCGGCGGCGTAGCGGCACGACAGCCCGGTGGCCCGCACCTTCAGGCAGAAGTCGCTGTCCTCGTAGTCGCCGATGACGTAATCCTCGCTCATCCCGCCGACTTGGTCGAAGACGGAGCGCCGCACCGCCAGACAGGCTCCGGTGACCGCCGGAACCTCGCGGCTTTTGCAGGCCGGCGGGAAGTCGCGCGGGTAGCCCTTGTAGAAATGGCGGTTGTACCATTCGCCCTGGTCGTCGCGCTCCCAATGGAGGCCGGCGTGCTGCAGGGAGTCGTCGTCGAACAGCAGCTTCGGTCCGACAACCCCCACCCCGGCGTTGTCGAGGTGGGCCTGCAGGCGCCCGAGCCAGCCGTCGGACACGGCGAGCGGGATGACGTCGGAGTTGAGGAGCAGGACACGCTCGCCGACCGACTCCGCGACGCCGCTGTTGATGGCGGCGGCAAAGCCGAAGTTCCGCGTGTGGATGACCAGACGGGCCGAGGTCCCGAAGGCGTAGCGCATCCCCCGCAGCAACCGGTCCACCTCGGCGGCCTGTTCGGGCGAGTCGAGCACGAAGATGAGCTCGACGTCCCGGAACGCCGGGTCAAGGCCGAACGCGGCGAGCTGATGGCGCAGGAAGGTGAGGTTGCGGTACAGCGGCACGACGACGGACCAGGCCGGATGTTCCGGCTGCCCGCCGATGCTGCGGACGACGTCCACCCTGGGGCCGCGCCGGTGCGCAACCTGCAACGCGCCCAGCGCCGGCATCAGCACCGAGTCCAGGAGGGCGGTGCTGCCCGGCTGGTCGAGCGCCTCCATCGGCGTCGTGCGCAACAGGAGATCGCGGCCCTGGGTCGGGGTGAGAAACGGCTGCGGCGGTGTCAGCTGCACGCTGTGCCCGCCGGCGAGCCGTGCCGTGATGAGGATCTGGGTGCCGCCAATCGGGTCGCGGGTCGGTTCGGACCGGCCGAAGAACACGCGCCGTTCCGGGTCTTCGGCGTCGGCGCACTGGACCGCCGGCAGCGGCACCGTCGTGCCGAACGCCGTAGAGGCGTCCAAACCCGCCAGCATGTCCGTCGGATCGCGCAGCCAGCCCTTGGCGAAGACGCTGCCATCCGGCAGCGCCAGGGCGAAATCGATGCCGATCCCGAACGGCGTGAACCCCGATGCCGCCGTCCGCTCCTCGGTCGCCGAAATCACAGGGTGCCGGAAAAGCCGTTCGGCGTCGGTTAGCACGCGGGCCGCATCCGGGGCCCCCGGCAGGAAGGGCTTGAAGGCGGACAGCCAGTCGCGGAGCAGGTCGGGCGCGGACGCCCCCACCCCGGACAGGAGGGCGATCAGTTGAGCGGCCGGGCCAGGGGCGCGCAGCCGGGACAGACGGACGTCGCCACGCTCCGTAATGACCACGACGGCCAGGGAGTCGACGGAGCCGCGCACATCCAGAAGGCATTCCAGTGTGGGGGCGCCCCCAAGGTGACGGATCCGGGGCAGCCAGGTCAGGCGGCGGACGGTGTTCGGCCCGATCAGCCACGCCGTCTTGATCCCATCGCGGGCGGTCCACGGTGCATGCCAGATGCTGAGCCCGTTGCCCAGGTCGATTCCCCGGGCCTTCGCTTGCTGTGCCGCCGGAATTTGGCGGGCAAAGGCGATACAGGGCAGGAGTGTCCCACCGGGT
>JAEYOB010000360.1 GCA_023412175.1 Pseudomonadota bacterium
GTAGCTGAACAGACCCTCGCTGCGTTCGTCCGAGCCCCGCATCCTTCCCTCTCAGTCCGCGTCCTGTGCCAGGAGAGAGAATCACGACAACCCGTCGCCGCACAGCCCTTTTTCCGCGTCCTGCTAGATCGCCTCCTCGGTCATCTGGCGCAACCGGAAGCGTTGTATCTTACCAGTGGCCGTCTTGGGCAATTCCTGAACGAAATGGATTCGGCGCGGGAATTTGTAGGGGGCCAAGGCACCCTTGCAGTGCTGCATCAACTCTTCCGACAGGCTTTCGCTCGCGCGCACCCCGTCACGCAGCATCACCCAGGCCTCCGGCTTAACCAGACCGGCGGCGTCCGGCGCGCCAATGACGGCGGCCTCCAGCACCTTGGGATGGCTGATCAGGCGGCTTTCGATCTCGATGGGCGAGCACCAGATGCCACCGACCTTCAGCATGTCGTCGCTGCGCCCGCAGTACTGGAAATAGCCGTCGGCGTCGCGGGTGTAGGTGTCGCCGGTGTCCAGCCAGTCGCCCAGCATGGTGGCCGCCGTCTTCTCCGGGTTGTTCCAGTAGTAGGCGGCGGTGGACCAGCCCTTCACCTGCAGCCGGCCTGACTCGCCGTCTGGCACCGGATTGCCTTGGCCATCGACGATGCGCACCTCGTAGCCGGGCACCGGCGTGCCGCTGTAGCTCGGCCGCGCGTCGTCGTGCCGGTTGGAGATGAAGATGTGCAGCGCCTCGGTCGAGCCGATGCCGTCGAGGATCTGGGTTTCCGTGCGCTCCTTCCAGCGGCGGAAGATGTCCGCCGGCAGCGCCTCGCCGGCCGAGACGCAGACGCGCAGCGACGACAGGTCGGGGTTGGCCTTCTCCAGCGCCTGGAGCTGCGCGGCGTACAGCGTCGGCACGCCGAAGAAGATGGTCGGCCGGAAGCGCTCGATGGTCTCGAAGGTGTTGTCGGGCGTCGGCCTGGTGTCGAGCAGGATGGCGGTGGCGCCAACCCATAGCGGCACCGTGTTGGCGTTGCCCAGGCCGTAGGCGAAGAACAGCTTGGCGGCGGAAAAGCAGATGTCGTCTTCGCGCGCGCCCAGCACCTCCTTGCCGTACCACTGGCTGGTGGCGACCATGTCACGGTGCCGGTGCACCGCGCCCTTGGGCCGCCCAGTCGAGCCGGAGGAGTAGAGCCAGAAGCACGGGGCGGTGGCCGCGGCCGGGACGGCGTCGAGTTGGTCCGACGCCTCGGCGGTCAGCGACACGATGCTCTTTCCGTCGCCCTCCACCGGCAGCCGCACGGCGGGGCCGGGCTTGGCGGCCTGGACGGCGGGGGTGACCTCGGCGGCGAATTCCGGGCTCCACACCACGGCGGCGCAGCCGGAATCCTCGATCATGTACTGGTAGTCGGCGGTGCGCAGCAGCGTGTTGAGCGGCACCGGCACGATGCCGGCCTTGATGGCGCCCCAGAACAGGTAGAAGAACTCCGGGCAGTCCTTCACCACCATCAGCATCCGCTGGCCGCGCTCGATCCCCAGACCGCGCAGCGCGTTGCCGCAGCGGTTCACATTGACGGCCAGTTCGGCGTATGTGACCTCGCGCCCCATGGTGGTGCGGATGGCGACCTTGCCGCCGCGGCCCTCCGGCACGTGGCGGTCAATGAAGGGGACGGCGACGTTGAAGCCGGGTGCGAAGGTGATGGAGGCCGGGGATTGGGTCGTGTCGACGGTGAGGGTCGGCAGGGTCAGCGGCTTCATGGCGATTTCCTTCAGTCCGTTCGGTTCCCGTTTTACCCGGAGTGTCTTCTTGTCATTACAAGCTCAGGTGCCGCATCAGGCCGTCCTCGTCCTGGACCAGTTCGGATGTCGGGCCGTCGAGCACGATACGGCCCTTGACCATCACCAGCGCCCGGTCGCACAACGCCAGCAGATTCTTGACGTTCTTGTCCACCACCAGCGTGGCGATGCCGGCGTCGCGGATGGTGCGGATGACCGCCCAGATCTCCTTGCGGATCAGCGGCGCCAGCCCCTCCGTCGCCTCGTCCAGGATGATCAGGTCGGGGTTGGTCATCAGCGCGCGACCGATGGTCACCATCTGCTGCTCACCGCCAGAGAGCTGATTGCCCAGGTTGTCCAGGCGCATGGCCAGCCGCGGGAAGGTGCCCATCACCCGCTCGAAGGTCCACTCGCAGCGGCCGTCGACGCCCGGACGCGCGGCCATGATGAGGTTCTCGCGCACGCTGAGGTTCGGGAAGACGCCGCGTCCCTCCGGCACGAAGGCGATGCCCTGGCGGACAATGGCGTGCGGCGGCGCACCCGTCATGGCGCGCCCCTGGACGCGGATCTCGCCCTGGCTGGGCGTGTAAAGGCCGAGCAGGGTGCGCAGCGTCGTCGTCTTGCCCATGCCGTTGCGGCCCAGCAGGCACACCGCCTCGCCGCGCCCGACCGCCAGCGACACGCCGTGCAGGATGTGGCTGGAGCCCAGGTGGGTGTGCAGCCCCCTGGCTTCCAGGATGGGCGCTTCGATGATCGGCGCGTGGGTCATGCCGCATGCTCCTCGCCCAGATAGGCCTCACACACCGCGGCGCTGGCGCGGATCTGGTCCACGCCGCCGGTCTCCAACTCGACGCCGTTGACCATCACGGTGACGCGGTCGGCGATCGAGAAGACCGCGTCCATGTCGTGCTCGATCAGGATCATCGTGTGGTCGGCGCGCAGCCGCTTGAGCAGGTCGATGACGCGCCAGGATTCCTCGACGCCCATGCCGGCCAGCGGCTCGTCGAGCAAGAGGAGGTCCGGCTCGGTCGCCAGCATCATGCCGATCTCCAGCTGCCGCATCTCGCCGTGGCTCAGCGTGCTCGCCACCGCATCGGCGCGGCGGTCGAGGCCGCACAGGGCGAGCGCCCGTTCCGCCCGGTCGCAAACCGCGGGGTAGCGGCCTGCCGGCCGCATCAGGTGCAGCCAGCCGGGCAGCCGCGCCTGGGCGCCCAGCCAGCAGTTCTCCAGGCAGGTCAACTCGGGAAAGATGTTGGTCTTCTGGTAGCTGCGCCCGATGCCCAGACGCACGCGGGCGTGCACCGGCAGCCTGGTCACGTCCAGCCCCTTGAACAGGATCATCCCCTCGCTTGGCGGCAGATCGCCGGACAGCAGGTTGATCAGCGTCGTCTTCCCCGCCCCGTTGGGGCCGAGCACCGCGTGCACCACGCCCTTCTCGAAGGCCACCGACACGCCCGCCACGGCGCGCAGGCCGCCGAAGGTGCGGGAGAGGGCGCGGGTCTCCAGGATCGTCTCAGGCATCGCCGACGCTCTCCTGCGGGGTTTTCTTGGGGCGCTGCCGGAACAGCGGCAGACGGTAGCGGCCGGACTTCAGCGGGCCGACCAGCCCGTCAGGCAGGAACAGTACCACGCCGATGACGAACAGGCCGATCACCAGCTTCCAGTGGTCGGTGAGGTCGGCGACGTAGTCCTCCAGCAGCACCAGCGCGAAGGCGCCGACCACCGGCCCGACCAGCGTGCCCATGCCGCCGAGGATGACGACGATCAGCACCATGGCGGACTCGTGCCAGTTGAGGTGCGCCGGGCTGATGAAGCCGCCGCGCGCCACCTCCAGGAAGCCGGCCAGCCCGGCGATCAGCCCGGCGATCACGAAGCACGCCAGCTTGTAGCGCTGCACGTCGTGGCCCAGCGCCCGCGTGCGCGCCTCGTTGATGCGGATGCCGTGCAGCACCCGGCCGAAGGGGGCGTTCAGCACCATGCCCAGCAGCAGGTAGACCGCCACCAGGCAGGCCAGCGCCGTGTAGTAGAACTCGATGCGCACCGACAGGTCGAGCAGCACCGTCCCGCCCAGCGCCAGCACCGGCTTATCGGTGAGGTTGACGCCGTCGGCACCGCCCCAGAACGCCAGGTCGTGGAAGAAGAAGAACAGCATCTGGCCGAGCGCCAGGGTGATCATGATGAAGTAGATGCCCGAGGTGCGCACGCTGATCCACCCGACCACCAGCGCCACCAGCCCGGCCGCCGCCAGCGACGCCCCCAGCAGCGGCAGCAGGCCGGTGATGCCGGCCTTGTTGATCAGCGCCGCCGCGACATAGCCGGCGGCGCCGGAGAACGCCGCGTGCCCGAGGCTGACCAGCCCGGTGTAGCCGACCAGCAGGTCGAGGCTCATGGCCAGGATGCCGAGCACGACGATCTTGGCGACGAGGCGGATGTAGAAGCTGTCGCCGACCAGCGGGAACAGGGCGATGCCCACGGCGATCAGCGCGAAGAGCAGCGGCAGGGCGGGGGGGCGGCTTGCCATGCGCTCAAGCTCCCGCGAACAGGCCGCGCGGGCGCCAGACCAGCACCAGCGCCATCAGGGCGTACACCACCACGCCCGCCGCTTCCGGCAGGAAGACGGCGCCGAAGGTGTCGGCCAGCCCGATCAGCATGGCCCCGAAGAAGGCGCCCTTGATCGAGCCGACGCCACCGATCACCACCACGACGAAGGAGATGATGAGGATCTCGTCGCCCATGGCCGGGTGCACCGAGTTGACCGGCGCGGCGATCATGCCGGCGAACGCCGCCAGCGCCACGCCGAGCGCGAACACCGCCATGAACAGCCGGTTCACGTCGAGGCCGAGCACCTGCACCATCTCGCGGTTCGAGGCGCCGGCGCGGATCATCATGCCGAGCCGGGTGTAGCGGATCAGCCCGGTCAGCCCCGCCGCGGTGGCGAGGCAGGCCAGCGAGATGAACAGGCGGTAGACCGGGTAGGACTGCGTGTCGGTCAGCGGGATCGACCCGGCCAGCAGCGGTGGCACGTCCACGCCGTGCACCTCGTTGCCCCAGAGGATGGCGCGCAGCTCACCCAGTACCAGGATCAGGCCGAAGGTGAACAGCACCTGATAGAGGTGGTCGCGCCGGTACAGGTGGGTGAAGCCGAACCGCTCGATGGCGAGGCCGAGCGCCACGCTGACCGGGATGCCGACCAGCAGGGCCAGGACGAAACTGCCGGTGGCGCGCTCCAGCCAGAAGGCCAGATAGGCGCCGACCATGTAGAAGGCGCCGTGCGCGAGGTTGACGATGCCCATAATGCCGAAGATGAGCGTCAGCCCGCTGGCGACCAGGAACAGCAGGAAGCCGTACTGCACGCCGTTGAGGATCTGGATCAGGTAATAGCCCGCGTCCATGCCGAGCCCACCTCCATTGCCGCTGGAAGGAGATGGCGGGCAGCCACCCGCCATCGATGGTCAGGCCTTGCACCCCGTCGCCGGGTCATTCACGGCCTTGCCGGCGACGTCGAGCACGACCTCTTGACCGTTCTTCACTTGGCGCACATAGACGTCCTGGACCGGATTATGCGACTTGGAGAAGCTGATCTTGCCGCGCGGGCTGTCGATCTCGGCCGTCTCCATGGCGGCATACAGCGCCTTCTTGGCGCCGATGTCGCCCTTCACAGCGGCGAGCCCCTGGGCCAGCAGCGACGCTGCATCGTAGCCTTGCACCGCATAGACATCGGCTTCGCGCCCGGTTGCCTGCTGGAAAGCCTCGCGGAACTTGACGTTGGCCGGATTATCCAGAGCCGACGCGTAATGCAGCGTCGTCTTTATGCCCTCCGCCGCCGGCCCGGCCGCGCCCAGAATGCCATCGGTCAGGAAGCCCGGGCCGTACAGCGGGATCTTGCCCTGCAACCCGGCCCCCGCGTAGTCCTTGATGAATTTCAGAGCCCCGCCGCCGGCAAAGAAGGCGTAAACGGCGTCGGGTTTGATGGCGGCAATATCCGTCAGATAGGCCTGGAACTCGTCCTTCGGGAAGTCGGGCATGAACTCCCTTACGACGGTACCGCCACCGGCGACGAAGGCATCCTTGAAGCCGCCCAGCATCTCTTTGCCCGCGGCATAATTCCACGAGATCAGCGCGACGTTCCTGTGGCCGTCCTTCAGCACCACGTCGCCGCAGGGGAAGTTGGCCTGCCAGTTGGAGAAGGAGGTGCGGAAGACGTTCGGTGCGCACAACTCCCGCGTGATGCGGTTGGAGCCGGCGTTGGGAACGATGGTCAGCGTGCCTTCCTCGCGCGCCACCTGGACCATGGCCTCGGCGACGCCGGAGTGCACCGTGCCGATCAGCACGTCCACCTTGTCCTTGACGATCAGCTTGGCGGCGTTGTCCTTGGCCTTGGGCGGCGAGGATTCATCGTCCACCCGGACGAACTCCACCTCGACCCCACCGAACTTCTCGCCCAGTTCGGCAAGGCGCAGCTTGAAGCCGTCGGTGATGTTGTTGCCGAGAAGCGAATAGCTGCCGCTGTAGGGCAGCATCAGGCCGACCTTGATGCGCGCCGGCGCGCCGATGGCGAAGCGCGGCAGCCCGGCGACCGCGAAGCCGGCGGCCGAGGTTGCGAGGAACTGACGTCGATTGACAGCGAATGGAGTGTCGGGCATGGGGCTTCCTCCTTTGTCCTGATGTCATTTTCATCTGACGGCGCAGTATGCCTTCAGTGACAGGCGCTCAAGACGCTTGCCCTCACTATCGGGATCTCTTGTCAGCGGAGCGCCCAGTCTACTCTTGGCATTGTGCTGCGAAACCGAGGGCAACGTGTTCTTCATAGGACCGCCCATCGCCCCTTCTCTGCTGCCCTCCTCCACTCTGAGCGCTTCCAGCGGAGTGGATGCTGCGGGTGAGTGGATGATACACCTCGCAAAATACGTAAACAAGTACCGTAATGCGTTTTATTGCCCTGCCGACATCATGCCGGCCTGAAGCTCAGGTCCGTCGTCCGGGCTTGAAAGCTCTCATCCATCGGCTGAGTTCGACCTTGGCCAATGCTTTCCAGCGTGAATGGCCAAGGTCGAGTTCAGGAGGCCGCGCTGCCGCAAAGCGGCATCATACACCGCCCAGTTGGTTACGCGCCGTTTCACCTGGGAAATGTGATGACGGCGAGCGGCGTTAGCTTTGTAGGGCATGGTGGGCGACCCCGGCGGAAACGAGGCCGCTGCCTACGACACCCCCATCCGTGCAACAACGTCATGGGGCAAATCCGCGCATTTCGTTCGGGCCCAATCGCCAAATAAGCATTCTCGCACCAAATTACCATTGCAACAATTGTTCGTCTGACCAACAATCCGTCCGACCGGATGCACTCAGCCTTTCCCGGTCTGCTGAGGGAGGACAGCGCATGAAATCGGTTCTCGGACTCACCCTCAACGGTCGCCCCCGGCAGGATCTGGTGGCCGACACCATGCTGCTCGTAGACTACCTGCGCGAGGTCACCGGGCTGACCGGCACCAAGCAGGGCTGCGATGGCGGCGAATGCGGCGCCTGTACCGTTCTGGTCGACGACCGGCCAAGGCTTGCCTGCTCGACGCTCGCTCACCAGGTAGCCGGCCGCCGTGTCGAAACCATCGAGGGACTGGCGCGCCAGGGGCGCATGAGCCGCCTCCAGCAGGCATTCCACGAGAAGCTTGGGACCCAATGCGGCTTCTGCACGCCGGGGATGATCATGACCGCTGAAGCCCTGCTGCGCCGCGACCCTGACCCCACGCCCGCGCGGATCCGCGAGGCGCTGTCCGGCAATTTGTGCCGCTGCACCGGCTACGTGAAGATCGTCGAGTCGGTGCAGGCGGCTGCCGCGCCGGAGGCCGTGGCATGACCGTTCTCACCAAGCCTCAGCGCATTGGCACGCCGACACCGCTGGTCGACGGCGTCGAGAAGGTCACCGGCCGTGCCAAGTACACCGCAGACCTGCCGGCGCAGGGCGCGCTGGCTGGGCGCATCCTGCGCAGTCCGATACCGCACGGCATCATCCGCCGCATCGACACCGCAGAAGCCGAGCGGCTTCCCGGCGTCATGGCCGTCGTGACCGCCGCCGATTGTGCTGTTCCCTTCGGCGTGCTGCCGATCGCCCAAAACGAGTACCCGCTTGCCCGCGACAAGGTGCGCTACCGCGGCGAGCCGGTGGCGGCGGTCGCCGCCGTCGACGAAGAGACGGCAGTCCGGGCGCTGGCGCTGATCCGTCTCGACCTCGAACCTCTGCCGGCCTACTTCGAGAGTGCCAAGGCACGGGCTCCGGGCGCCGTCCTGCTACACGACAACAAGCCCGGCAACGTCGAGCGCGAGGTGCACAACGAGTTCGGCGATGTCGCATCCGGCTTTGCCGTCGCCGCCCTCGTGCGCGAGCGCCGCTTCAGCTTCGCTGAGATCAATCATGCACACCTGGAACTGAACGCCACGCTTGCCGAATACGACCCCGAGCGCGGCTGGCTGACGCTGCATTCCACCACCCAAGTGCCCTACTACGTACACCTGATCGTCGCCCAGTGCCTGGAGATGGACACCGCGCGCGTCCGCGTGATCAAGCCGTTCCTCGGCGGCGGCTTCGGCGCCCGCACCGAGGCGTTGGGTTTCGAGATCATCGCCGCGCTGCTGGCCCGCAAAGCGGGCGGAACGGTACGTCTCCTGCTCTCGCGCGAGGAGACTTTCCTCACTCACCGCGGCCGGCCGCAGGCGGAGATCACTCTCAAGCTCGGCATGACCCGCGACGGGCGTCTCACCGCCTGTGCGGCTGAGTGCACGCAGCGCGGCGGCGCGTACGCCGGCTACGGCATCATCACCATCCTCTACGCCGGTGCGCTGCTGCACGGGCTCTACGATATCCCGGCGGTCAAGTACGACGGTTGGCGGGTCTACGCCAATCTACCGCCCTGTGGGGCGATGCGCGGCCACGGTACGGTCGACATGCGCGCCGCCTTCGAGGCACTGCTCGATGAGATGGCCGGCGAGCTGGGGCTCGACCCGTTCGCCGTGCGCCGTGCCAATCTGCTGAGCGCGCCGACGGCGACGCTGATGGCGCAAAAGGTCCTGAGCTACGGCCTGCCGGAGTGCCTGGACCGCGTCGAGGCGGCGTCGGGCTGGAAGGAGCGCCGTGGGCGGATGCCGCCGGGGCGCGGGCTGGGCATGGCCTGCTCGCACTTCGTCTCCGGCACTTCGACGCCGAAGCACTGGACCGGCGAACCGCACGCGGTGATCAACCTCAAGCTCGACTTCGACGGCGGCATTACCATCCTGACCGGCGCCTCGGACATCGGCCAGGGCTCCTCCACCATCGTCACCCAAGTGGTGGGCGAGGTGCTGGGCTGCGACTGGTCGCGGCTGCGCGTGGTCAGCACCGACAGCGCGCTAACGCCCAAGGACAACGGCAGCTACTCCTCACGCGTTACCTTTATGGTCGGCAACGCCGCCCTCCAAGCGGCGGAGAACCTGAAGGCCATTCTGATGGCCGCCGCCGCCCGCCGGCTCGACGCCCGGCCGGAGGAAATCGAGTGCCTGGGCGAGTCCTTCCACGTCGCCCACAGCCAGGACCCGGGGCTGTCCTTCTCCGAGGTGGTGAAGGAGGCTTTGATCGACACCGGCACCATTACCGTCAAGGGCACCTTCACCTGTCCCAAGGAGTTCCAGGGTGACAAGGCGATCCGCGGCAGCGCCATCGGCGCCTCCATGGGCTTCTCCTATGCCGCCGTGGTGGTGGAGTGCTCGGTCGACCCGGTGACCGCCAAGGTGAACGTGCACAAGGTTTGGGTGGCCAGCGACGTGGGCCGGGCGCTCAACCCGCTGGCCGTCGAGGGACAGACCCAGGGGGCGGTTTGGATGGGTCTGGGCCAAGCGCTGTCGGAGGAGACGCGCTGGGACGAGGGCCGCGGCCTTGCTGTCAACCTGCTCGATTACCGGGTGCCGACCATGGCCGAGAGCCCGGAGATCGAGGTGCACATCGTCGAGAGCATCGACCCCAACGGCCCGTTCGGCGCTAAGGAGGCCAGCGAAGGGCCGCTGGCCGGCAGCATCGGCGCGCTGATGAACGCCGTGCACGATGCCGTCGGCGTGCGCGCCCACGCTGTACCGCTGACGCCGGACTACATCGCCGACCTGCTGGACGCCAAAGGAGACTGAGCCATGACGCTGATGCCTTCCTTCCGCCTGCACCGTCCGGACTCGATCACGGAGGCAGTGGCCGCGCTGGCGGCGGTACCGGGCGGGCGGCCACTCGCCGGCGGCACCGACCTACTGGTCAATCTGCGGCGCGGCATGGGTGACCCGCCGGCGCTGGTCGACCTGTCGGCGGTGGGCGGGCTCGACCGCCTGGAGGTTGGCGAGGCCGGCCTCACCCTCGGTGCCACCGTCAGCTTAGCGCGGATCGCCGAGGACACGCGGGTCCGGGAGCACTGGCCGGCCCTAGCGCAGGCGGCGGCGTCAGTCGCCGGACCGACCCACCGCGAGGTGGCGACGCTGGCCGGCAACCTGTGCCAGGAGACGCGTTGTGTGTTCGTCAACCAAAGCGACTGGTGGCGCGCCGGCAACGGCTATTGCCTGAAACTGAAGGGCGAGGTCTGCCACGTGGTCAAGAAGAGTGAGCGCTGCTACGCCGTGTACGCTGGCGACGTGGCGCCGGCCCTGATGGTGCTGGGTGCTGAGGCCGAGGTGCAGGGCTCCGGAAACCCGCGCCGCCTGGCGTTGGCCGACCTGTACCACGAGGAGGGCCGTTCACACCTGACGCTGCTGCCGGGCGAGATCATCACCGCCGTCCACCTGCCGCCGCCGGGTGGCGTCGTTGCGGGCTACGCCAAGGTCCGGGTCCGTGCTTCGGTCGATTTCCCGCTGGCTGGCGTCGCCATCGCGCTGCGGCGGGAGGGCGGGAGGCTGGCCAGCCTGCGGGTGGCACTGACCGGGGTCGCCTCGGCGCCGGTGGCCGTGCCAGGGCTCGATGGTCTGGAGGGGCAGCCTTGGTCGGAGGCCGCGGCGACCACACTCTCCGATGCCGTCCGCAAGGCGTGCAACGCCGTCAAAACCACCGTCATGACGCCGAAGTACCGCCGTCGCGGCGCTGCGGCGTCGGCTGTCCGGCTAACGGAAGCGCTGTGGAACCCTCAGGCCGCCGAGCAGCCCGGCTGAACGGTTCTGTTGCAACAAAGTTTGACGCTGGGTGCGGAGAGCCGCGGCATTGGTAACCTCGCGCCCGCTGCCTCAGCTTTAGCTCTGGCGAATTATACGAGCTAAGCAAGGCCATCTCGGTCCATCGAAGGGACTCGACTTATGTGGCATTGTAGTACCATAATACGATTATACGCGGCGCATTGTGCCTCCTGCCGCAGCGCGTCCCGACAGAGGAGACCGGCATGCACATCGTCGTCTGTATCAAACAGGTTCCGGACAGCGCGCAGATCCGCATCCATCCGGTGACCAACACCATCATGCGCCAGGGGGTGCCGGCGATCATCAACCCCTTCGACCT
>JAEYOB010000363.1 GCA_023412175.1 Pseudomonadota bacterium
GTCGCTGTCCGCCGAAGCGGCGGCCGAGGCCGCGCGGGCGGTCGGCATCGCCGACGCCGCCCCGGCCGCGAGCACCGCCGCGGCGCTAGCGTCGCTCGCCGAAACCGGCCTATCCAATGCAGGACCGGGCCGCGCGCTGATCTGCGGATCGCTGTACCTGGCCGGAACGGTGCTGGCGGAGAACGGATAAGCCGGGGGGCTATCCCCGCCAGAACGGCTTTTCCGTCTCGCACCGGACGTCCTCGCGGGTCAGGCCGACATCGCGCAGCAAGGCATCGTCCAGGCTGTCCAGCGCGCGGCGCTGCCGCCGCCGCTCCATCCACCGCCGCAGCAGGGCCGGCACACCGCCGTTCCTTCCACCGCCAGCGGTGCGGGCACGCTCTCCACCATGCGCCAAGCGATAGAAGGCGTTCATGGCACACACTCCGCGAATGATCCGAACGGCCGCAAAATGCGCCTGCCCACGCTTGTGCGCAAACGAGGCTTTCTCTAGCATTCATGAGGAAATCTCATAGGAAGGTGCGGCCATGGCCCAGCGTCTGCCTTCGCTGAACGGGCTGCGCGCGTTCGAGGCGGCGGCGCGGCAGTTGAGCTTCACCCGCGCGGCCGACGAACTGGGTGTTACCCAGAGCGCCGTCAGCCACCAGATCCGCGCGTTGGAAGAGCAGATGGGCGTGACGCTGTTCCGCCGCGCAAACCAGGGCCTGCTGCTGACCGACGCCGGACAGTTGCTGCTGCCGGCGGTGCGCGACGCCTTCGACCGGCTGGACGCAGGGGTGGAACGGGTGCGCGAGCGCGAGGCGTCGGGGCGGCTGACGGTCAGCGTCTCGCCCTATTTCGCCGGGCGCTGGCTGATGCCGCGCATCGGCCGCTTCCGCACCCTCCATCCGGAGATCGAACTGCGCCTCAGCGCCAACCAGCAGTACGTGGACTTCGACCGGGAAACCGACATCGACCTGGCGCTGCGCCACGGCCTCGGGGTGTGGGAAGGGCTGCGCGCCGACCGCTTCCTGGACGACGAGGTATTCCCGGTGTGCAGCCCGTCGCTGCACCCGCCGCTGCGCACGCCGGACGATCTGCGCGCCCATGTGCTGCTCGAGGACGAACAGCACGGGTACTGGGGCGCGTGGCTGGCCGCAGCCGGATTGGCCGACGTGACGCCCGGCGCCGGGCTGCGGTTGACCGACATCGGGCTGGCGATCCAGGCGGCCGTCGCCGGCCAGGGCGTCGCCATGGGCCGGGCCTCGCTGATCGAGGAGGAACTGGCGGACGGGCGGGTGATCCGGCCCTTCGCGCTCAGCATTCCGGCCGATTACGGGATCTACGTGGTCTGCCCCGAAGCGACCGCCGACCGCCCGAAGATCGCCGCCTTCCGCTCCTGGCTGCTGGCGGAAGGCGACGCGGCGGGTCAGCGGTCGTGAGCCGGGGCGATGCGGTCCAGGCGGTGGGCGAACTCGACGTCCTTGCCGGTCAGCCCATCGGCGTCGCGGGTGTACAGGATGACCTCGACCCGGCCGAGGTCGTTGAACCATTCCGGGCAGTGGTCGTGCCTGACCGCCAGCAGCGCCACCTGCGTCATGAAGCCCCAGGCGGTGGAGAAATCGGCGAAATGGTAGGTCTTGCGGATGGCGTCGCGCTCCAGCACCTCCGACCAGCCGTGCAGTTCCTTCAGCGCGGACTGGCGCTTGGCGCCCACCAGCTTCTCCGACATTTTCTCCCTCCCTTATGCGTTGGGATACCCGGCTTAGCGCCGCTTGGCGTGAGGGTCAAGCTCCGCTAGGCTCGGCGCCATGACCGCGAAACGCCCTCACGCCTTCACCGCACCGCCCACCCTGCCCGAACTGGAGAGCATGGCCGACGAGGCGCTCGGCACCATCCCGGAGCCGCTGCGCCGCCACGTCGGCAACGTGCTGATCCGCGTCGAGGACTTCCCCGACGAGGAGACAGAGCGCGAGATGGAGCTGGAAAGCCCCTTCGACCTGCTCGGCCTGTACCGCGGGGTGGACCTGACGCGGCAGAGCGTCGGCGACGTGCGCACCGGCATCGACGCCATCTTCCTCTACCGCCGCCCGATCCTCGACTACTGGTGCGAGACCGGCGAGGACCTGTACGGCATCGTCCGCCACGTGCTGATCCACGAGATCGGCCACCATTTCGGCTTCTCCGACGACGACATGGACCGCATCGAAGGCAGCGACTACGAGTGAGCCTCCACCATGGACATGGATCGCTTCTTCCAATTGCATGACGGCCTGCCGCGCCAAGCGCCAGGCTCCGACGCGGCGACCCTGGACGCGGTGCGGCGCCTGCGCGCGCACGGGCTGCCCGACGAGCCGGCAATCCTCGACATCGGTTGCGGGCCGGGACGCTCGGCCATGGTTCTGGGGCGGGCGACCGGAGGGCGGGTCACCGCCATCGACACGCACGAGCCCTTCGTCGGCGCGACGCAGCGCCGGATCGACGAGGCGGGGCTGGGCCGGCGCATGCGGGCCGAGCGGCGCTCCATGCTCGAACTGGACGGTGCCTTTCCGCCCGAAAGCTTCGATCTGCTGTGGGCCGAGGGTTCGATCTACATCATCGGCTTCGCCCAGGGCCTGGAGCGCTGGCGCCGGCTGCTGCGGCCGGGCGGGCTGGCCGGAATCACCGAAGCGACGTGGCTGACCGGGAACCCGCCGGCCGAGGCCAGGGCATTCTGGGCCGAAGCCTATCCGGCCATGACCACCGAGGCCGGCAACCGCGCTGCGGCCGAGCGCGCCGGGTACCGCGTGCTGGAGACCTTTACCCTGCCCGCCTCGGCGTGGTGGGACGAGTATTACCGCCCGCTGGAGGAGCGCATCGCCGAGCGGCGCGAGCGCCACCCGTTCGACCCCGCCTGGACCGCCGTGCTGGACGCCGAGGCTCGGGAGATCGACCTCTACCGCCGTTTCGGCGCCAGCTACGGGTACGTGTTCTACCTGCTGCGGCGGCAGGGATAGGCGGTCAGGCCAGCACCCCGCGCACCCGCTCGCGCAGGACCGGCACCAGATCCTCCTCGAACCAGGGGTTCCGCCTGATCCAGGCCGTGTTGCGCCAGCTCGGGTGGGGGAGCGGCAGGAAGCGCGGGCCGTACTCGCGCCACGCCGCCACCGTATCCGTCATCGTCCCCTTGCGCCGCTCGCCCAGGTAATGCGCCTGGGCGTAGCTGCCGACCAGCAGAGTCAATTCCACCGCGCCCAGCGCCGCCATGACCTCGGCGTGCCAGCGCGGCGCGCACTCCGGCCGCGGCGGGTAGTCGCCGCCCTTCGGCGCGGTGCCGGGATAGCAGAAGCCCATGGGCACGATGGCGATGCGGCTCTCGTCGTAGAAGGCCGCCCGGTCGAGCGCCAGCCACTGCCGCAGCCGGTCGCCGGACGGGTCGTTCCACGGGATGCCGGTGGCGTGCACCCGCGCCCCCGGCGCCTGCCCGATGATCAGCAGCCGCGCCGTAGCGCTGGCGCGCAGCACCGGCCGGCAGCCGTGCGGCAGGTGCGCCTCGCATAGGGTGCAGGCGCGCACGCGCTCCAGCAGGGCCGCAAGGTCGCTCACCGCACCCCGTCCAGCAGGTCGCGGACGAAGGCTGGCACCACCTCTCCTGCAGGACCGTTGATGCTGTCGTCGAACAGCGAGGCACCGACCGAGGGTTCCAGGTTCAGCTCGACGGTCCGGGCGCCGCCGGCGTTCGCCTCGGCCACGAAGCCGGCCGCCGGATAGACGTTGCCGGACGTGCCGATGGAGACGAACAGCTCACACCCTGTCAGCGCCTCGTAGATGCGCTCCATGTGATAGGGCATCTCGCCGAACCAGACCACGTCCGGGCGCAGGCCGCCCTTGCGCCCGCAAGCCGGGCAGATGTCCTCCACCGACAGGTCGGTGCGGATGTCCTGGGTGAAGCGGCAGTGCGCGCAGAACGCCTTCAGCAGTTCGCCGTGCATGTGGATGAGGTTCTGCGTGCCGGCACGCTCGTGCAGGTCGTCGATGTTCTGGGTGACCACCAGCACCTCGCCCGGCCAGCGCCGTTCCAGCTCGGCCAGTGCGGCGTGCGCCGGGTTGGGCTGCACGGCGGGATCGAGCAGGCCGCGCCGCCGGGCGTTGTAGAACTCCTGCACACGGCGGGGGTTGCGGACGAACGCCTCCGGCGTCGCGACGTCCTCCAGGCGGACCTGCGCCCAGATGCCGTCGGCGTCACGGAAGGTGTGCAGGCCGGACTCGCGCGAGATGCCGGCCCCGGTGAGGACCACGATCGAGGAGGACGGGTTGAGCGGCATCGGGCACCCTGGCGGTTGGCGGGCTGGATCGGCTAAATTGACCACGGAGGCGACGAAAGCCAAGGGGGAGCGGATGGTCAAGGTCCTGTTCGTGTGCACCGGGAACATCTGCCGCTCGCCGACGGCCGAGGGCGTTTTCCGCCACCTCGTGCGCGAAGCGGGATTGGACAGCGCCATCGCGACGGACTCCGCCGGCACCCACGACTACCATGTGGGCGAGCCGCCCGACCACCGCAGCCGGAAGGCCGCCCAGGCGCGCGGCGTGGACATTTCCGACCTGCGGGCCCGGTGCGTGACGGCGGAGGATTTCCATCGCTTCGACTATGTGCTCGCCATGGACCGGGGGCACCTGCACCAGTTGCAGCGCATGGCCCCGCCCGACGGCATAGCGGAGGTCCGCCTGTTCATGGACTACGCCCCCGGCGCCCCGCAGCGCGAAGTGCCCGACCCCTATTACGGCGAAGGCAGCCATTTCAACGAGGTGCTCGATCTCGTGGAAGCCGGCGCGAAGGGGCTGCTGGAGCACATCCGGCAGGGGAGCCGGTAGAAGGATGTGAGGCCCGACCTCCGATCCATCGTTGAAACCGCGACCGGCAGCGCGGTGGCCGGCGTTCGCCCGCTTGCCGGCGGGCACAACGCCGAACTACTGACCGTCACGCTGGCCGACGGCCGCAGGCTGGCCGCCAAGGTGGGGCACGGGTTGGAGCCGGAAGGCTTCATGCTGCGTTATCTGGCGGCGCACAGCGGTCTGCCGGTGCCGGATGTCCACCATTCCGACGAGCGGCTGCTGCTGATGGACTTCATAGAGGCTGGCGGCACCATCACGCCGGATGCCGAAGAACACGCGGCCGAGCTGGTCGCCGGGCTGCATGCCGTCGCCGCGCCGCGCTACGGCTTCGCACGCTCCACCCCCATCGGGCCGCTGCCGCAGCCCAACGACGGATCCGACGACTGGATCGCTTTCTTCCGCGACCGCCGGCTGCTGCACATGGCGCGCGCCGCGCTGACGGAACGGCGCATCGACCATGCGCTGATGACCCGCATCGAGACGCTCGCCTCCCACCTGCCGGAGCTGATCGGCACGCCCGCCCCGCCGGCGCTGGTGCACGGCGACCTGTGGACCGGCAACGTGCTGGTGCGCGGTGGCCGCGTCGCGGCCTTCATCGATCCGGCGATCCATCACGCCGACCCGGAGGTCGAACTGGCCTTCACCACGCTGTTCGGCACCTTCGGCAAGGCGTTCTTCCGCCGCTACGGCGAGATCCGCCCGCTCCGTCCCGGCTTCTTCGAGGTGCGGCGCGACCTGTACAACCTCTATCCGCTGCTGGTGCACGTGCGGCTGTTCGGCGGATCCTACGTGGGATCGGTGGAGCGCACGGTGCGGCGCTTCATCGGCTAGACGCGGCGCACCTTGGAAAAGGCGCGTTCCAGCTGGTCCGGCGCCTGGATGAAGTGCAGGTACAGCTCGTCGAACTGGCCGACAACGGCGAGCTGCGCGACGTCCTTGACCGTGATGCGCTGGCCGCTGAACTCGATCAGCCCGCTGTCGCGCAGGCGGCGCAGCGTCCGGTTGACGTGGACGATGCTGAGGCCCAGCGCGTCGGCCATGATCTCCTGCGTCACCGGCAACGTGAAGGTATCGCCCTGCGCCATGTTCACCACGCTCAACCGGCGCAGCAGTTCGACGATCAGATGGGCGACACGCTCCAGTGCGGTGCGGCGGCCCAGGCTGAGCAACCGCTCGGCGACCATCGCCTCCTCCCGCGCGCCCGACCACGCCAGCGCGGCGGCGAGGCGGGGGAAGCCGCGGAACAGCTCGACGATGCGCTCCGGCGGAAAGCTGGCGACCTCCACCGCGGTCAGCGTGGTGACGCTGTGGTCGGCGCACTCGAACAGGTGGGAGTAGATGCCGATGATGTCGCCGGGCAGCACGAAGTTGACCACCTGCCGGCGCCCGTCCGGCAGCGCCTTGTGGCGGATCGCCCAACCCTCGCGCAGCACGCTGGCCTCGCCGTAACGGTCGCCCTGGCGCAGCAGGTCGGTGCGCCCTGGCTGACGGACCACGGTGCGCTCTAGCTCGGCCAGGAACGCGGCTTCCTCGCAGGTCAGCGTGACGTAACTGCTGAGCTTGAGCCACAAGGGGCTTTCCGGCACTCCTCCCGCCGGCGCGTGAGCCATCGTCTTTTCTCAACCTTCAGTATTCTGCCGTCACTGCGCCAAAGGAAGCGCAGGAGCGCCGCTCGGGGACACCGCCGAACGTTTAAATCTTCCTCGGGCGGGAGCCATAACATAGGTTAAGGAACTGCGATTTTTCTCCGAACGGGCGGGATACGCCGCCGCGGCGGGTGTTTACATCCCCGTCGGGATGGCGGCGGAGGACGGAACCGGACATGGCTGCGCAGGACGAGGCGGCGGGGATGGCCGCGCTGTCGATCTGTGAGTCGTTGCTGCTTGCACTGGTCGCGAAGGGGGTGCTGGGGCCGGAGGAGGCGCGCAACGCGCTGGAAGACGCGGCGGCGGCGCACCGCCGTCAGGATCTGCCGACGGCGCCGCGCCCACGCCCCAAGGCGGCCGAACACATCATCGAACAGATGGCGACCCAGATGGACGCCGCCCGGCCGGATCCGGGCAAGCGCGCGTAGTTCAGGTCCGCCAGAAGGATTTGCGGGCGAGGACCTTGGCGTCCAGGCGCGTCAGGCCGACATCGCGCAACTCGCGGTCGTCCATGGCAAGCAGTTCCCCGTGCTCGATCCGCCGTTGCCCCCAGCGGCGGACGATGGCCGTGAGACGGGCGAGCGCGCGGCGAGCGAACAGGAACCGGGGCATAGGGTGGGAAGCGGCGTCCATGGGGTCCTCTCGCGTGCGGAATGGAAGCTTCACGACGATCAGCTTCCCCCGCGCGCTGCAGCGCAGCAAACGCGAAGCCCTGCACTTCGGATGAGCAGAGTTCACCCGGCAGCGGTCGCCATCTCCGCGCGCAGCCAGGAGCGGAAGGCGGCGACCTCCGGCCGCTCGGCCGACTCGCGGGCTCCCACCAGCCACCACGCGGTGTGCGCCGGCAACGGCGGCTCCAGCACGGGCACCAATGCGCCGTCGTCGATCAGCGGATCGACGGTCGGGCGCCGGCCGATCGCCACACCCAGCCCCCGGGCCGCCGCGTCGGCGGCGAGGTGCAGCGTGTCGAAGCGCAGCCCCCGTGACACGTCCAGCGCCCCGGCGTTGCCGGACGCCTCCAGCCACGCCGCCCAATCCTCGGTGATCGAGGCGACGTGCAGCAACGGAACCTTGCCAAGGTCCGCAACCGTGTGGATCCGCGTGGCCAGGGCCGGCGCGCAGACCGGCACCAGCACCTCCTCCAGCAGCTTCACGGCGTTCAGCGCCGGCCATGGGCCGCGCCCCACCCGGATGCCCAGGTCGATGCCGTCGCGCGGGAACTCCAACTGGCGGTGCACGGTGTCCAGCGACACGGCGATCTCCGGGTGCCGCTCCTGGAAGACGGGCAGGCGCGGGATCAGCCAGCGCATGGCGAAGGTGGGGGCCGAACTGATCCGCAACCGGCCGCTGGGCCGCCGGCCGGGCACGGCCTCGGTGGCATGGGCCAGCGTTTCCAGCGCGGCGCGGACCTGCGGCAGATAGGCGGCCCCGGCTTCCGACAGGGCAAGCGTGCGGTTGCCGCGCACGAACAGCACGACGCCCAGCCAGTCCTCCAGCGTCTGGATGCCATGGCTGACCGCGGAGGGCGTGAGGTGCAGTTCCTCCGCGGCGCGCTTGAAGCTCAAGTGCCGGCCTGCGGCTTCGAACAGGCGGAGCGTGGTGAGGGGCGGAAGACGATAGGCCATGACACCAAGTGTGCGGCGCACCCGGCGCCCGCGCAAACGAAAACCCCGCCGGAACCGGCGGGGTTTCGTGCGTATCGGCAATGTGACGCCGCGTCAGACCAGGGCCGATTCGATCCAGGTCTTCAGCGCGCTCTTCTGCATGGCGCCGATCTTGGTGGCGGCGACATTGCCGTCCTTGAAGATCATCAGCGTCGGAATACCGCGCACACCGTACTTGTTCGGCGTGTTCGGATTGTCGTCGATGTTGATCTTGGCGATGGTCAGCTTGCCCTCGAACTCCGCCGCAAGGTCGTCCAGCGCCGGGGCGATCATCTTGCAGGGGCCGCACCACTCCGCCCAGAAATCGACCAGGACCGGACCGGACGCCTTCAGGACGTCCTGGTCGAAGCTGTCGTCGGTGACCTTAACGGTGCTGCTCATGGGACCTCTATGCATCGGTTCAGGGCGGTCGCCGCTTCCCTTGCGGCTCCCCGGCCCGGCGATCGGGCGGGATCATCCCTGACATGGGAAACGGGACAAAATGTAGGTCGTTCCCGGCGTCCCGGTCAAGGTGTGGTGTCTCGCCTGTGCAATCCGGCCATCAACCCGTTGATCCGTCGAGGAGTTCCGGCGGCAACTCCATGAGGAAGGGCCCATCGGTCCACAGCAGGACGCAACGGACCGGCCGGCCGGGGTAGATCGCCGCCATCGCCGCGCGGTACGCCGCCATCTGCCGCACATAGATCGGCGGCACGTCCTCGACCCGGTGCGGCGGCGGGCGGTTCGTCTTGTAATCGACCACCCACACCGCCTCGTCGGTGATGGTCAGCCGGTCGATCTGGCCGGACAGCGCGCGCCCCTGCACCACGCCGACCACCGGCACCTCGGCCCGCGAGCCGGGAGCGAAGATCTGCGCAAAGGCCGCCCCATGCAGCACCGCCATTGTTTCGGAAGCGATCTCTTCCTGCTGCTGCGCCGTCAACTGGTGTGCCGGACGGGCCAGGAAGCGGTGGCAGGCCGGCTCCCGCAGTTCGCGCGGCAGGTCGGGCAGCGTCTGCAGCAGCCGGTGCACGAGGATGCCGCGCTTGAAGCGCGCGCCGTCGTCCTCGCCCAGCGGCGAGCGCACCGCCGGTTCCGCACCGTCCGGCCGGGACGGGGTGAGCGGGCGGGAGGGTTCCGGTTCCGGCGGAGCCGCGGTGTTCCACC
>JAEYOB010000838.1 GCA_023412175.1 Pseudomonadota bacterium
TGCGGTTGCGCACGCCCAGCTTCTGCATGATGGCGCGCACGTGCACCTTCACGGTGCCTTCCAGGACGCCCAGTTCACGGGCGATCTCCTTGTTGGAATGGCCGGCCAGGAGCAACTGGAAGACGTCGCGCTGCCGGTCGGTCAGGCGGTCGAGGATCTGCCCGGTCGGACGCGCCGTCTCGGCCGCCACGTTGCCGGTCAGCACGGCCCGCGGCAACGGCAGGAACGTCTCGCCGGTCAGCGCCAGCGAGATGGCGTGCTCCAGGACGGCAGTCGAACTTGTCTTTAGGATGTAGCCCTTGGCCCCCATACGCACACTGTCGACGATGTCCGCCACCTCGTCGGAGCCGGAAATCACCAGCAACGGCACTCCCTCCAACGCCTCGACCATGCGGTGCAACCCGTCGCGGCCCTGACGGTCGGCAAGGTTGAGGTCGAACAGCACCAGGGTCAGGTCGCGCACCCGGGAAACGATGTCCATGGCTTCCGCCAGCGAGCCGGCCTCGATGACCTGCGCGTCGGGGTGGATCTCGCCGACGGACAGCGCAAAGCCATGCCGCACCAGGGGATGGTCGTCCACGACGAGGAACTTGCGCACCTTGGCACGCAAAGCCCGCTCACCCCCAATCGAACGCACCTGTACTTCCATCGTATCGTTACCTTCCTCCTGCCACGGCGGTCAGACGATCCGGCGTCTGTGCCGGTCCTGGCAGCTTATTCGCTGCCGGTGCGCCATGGCTTCTCCGATTTCATCGAAAGGTACCACTTTCGATATTCTCGGCCGAACGCTCAAGATGAAAGCTTCGTGCTCTCAAAGACACGGAAGTTCCTTGCAGCGTCAACACCTACTCGTATAAAACACTTCCATATTCTAGGTAAAGTCCGCATTTTCCGGACAATGCGAGATATTTTTTCGCCGTTTTCCGAACCTTATTTGAAAGGCCGATTTCCAAGACAAGGCCAACACACAACATGGCTTCATGGAGGAAGCTTGATGGACACCTGGAACGTGATGCTCGTGGACCATGACCGGCTGTTCTCGGCCGCGCTTGGCACACTCATCAGTAGCGGCCCCTTCAGGATCTGCCACTACGCTGTGGATGCGGCGGACGCCGCGGCGGCCGTCGAACGGGGCAGCGAACCCGACCTTATCGTCATGGCCCTCCAGGACGGCTCGGCGGAGGAGATCAGCGGCATCAAGCGCCTGCGCGCCGGCACCGGCGCGCGCATCGCGGTGCTCGCCGACGACGTGCTCGACCGCTCGCTGTCCATGGCGCTGAAGGCGGGAGCCGATGCCTACCTCAACAAGTCGATGTCCAGCGAGTCGCTGCTGCGCGCCTTGCAACTCGTCATGCTGGGAGAGGTGGTCTACCCCACACACGTGGCGAGCCTGCTGATCGCCACCGCCAACGAGCGCCCCGCCCCGGCCCGCGCCACCCCGGCCAACAACGAACTGTCCAAGCGCGAGGTTCAGATCCTGCGCTGCCTGCTTGCTGGCCAATCCAACAAGGCCATTGCCCGCAACCTGCACATCACCGAGAGCACGGTGAAGATGCACTTCAAGAACGTGATGCGGAAGATCAACGCCCAGAACCGCACCCAGGCCGCCGTCTGGGCCATTCAGAACGGCCTGTCGCCGCTGGTCAGCGCGTAATCCCCATCCCGACCCTCCCCGCTTCCGGCGGGGGAGGGTCGGGATGGGGCAGCGCCTCACTCCGCCGCGTGCTGCCGGCCGTGCCGGCCTTCGGCAAACTCCTCCACCATCTTCAGGCAGAAGTTCGGCAGGTCCTGCGGATTGCGCGAGGTCACCAGCCCGCGGTCCACCACCACCGTCTCGTCCACCCAGGTGGCCCCGGCGTTCCCCAGGTCGGTCTTCAGCGACGGCCAGGACGTCACGCGCCGGCCACGCACGCCGTCGGCGTCGATCAGCGTCCACGGGCCGTGGCAGATGGCGGCGATCGGCTTGCCCGCCTCCACGAACGACCGGATGAAGGCGATGGCCTTCGACTCCAGCCGCAGCGCGTCCGGGTTCATCACGCCGCCCGGCAGCATCAGCGCGTCGTACTTCCCGGCGTCCGTCCGGTCGAGCGCGACGTCGACCGGCACGGTGTCGCCCTTGTCGTGGTGCTTCCAGCCCTGGATGGAGCCGGTCTTCGGCGACACCACGTGCACGGTGGCGCCGGCCTCCTTCAGGGCTTTCACCGGCTCGGTCAGTTCCGACTGCTCGAAGCCGTCGGTGGCGAGCACGGCCACCGTCTTTCCATTCAGGCTCTTCGCCATGATGCGGTCCTCCGTCCCGTTTCGGTGTACCGGCTTCCAACCGGCATGCTGCCAAGGGGTTCCGTCGGAACCGCCCGCCTTCGGAACGGCATCTTCGCCGCCCACCCGCCCCGATCCCTGTGGCATAGTGCCGTTATGTGGATCCTCGACACCGATCGCCGCACCCTGTGGGACGCCGCCGGACGCCGCTTCGACCCGACGCGGCGCCATTGGACACCCGCGCACCCGCCGCCGGATGGCCTTGCCGTCGGCGACGCCGATGCGGTGCGCTGGCTTCAGCGCGAGAGCGGTTCGCCGTGCCGCCCGCCGGTCGGTGTCATCGGCCCGCGCGAGCCGACGCCGGAGCAGGAGGCGATGGCCGAGACCATTGGCGCCGGCTTGGCGGGCCTTGGACTGGTGATGCTGTGCGGCGGCCGGTCGGGCGTCATGGAAGCGGCCTGCCGCGGCGTGGCGCAGGCCGGCGGCCTGTCCATCGGCCTGCTGCCAGGCGAGGAGTGGGACAGCGCGAACCCCTACGTCACGGTACCCATCGCCACCGGTATCGGCGTCGCCCGCAACGCGCTGATCGCCCGCGCCTCGCTGTGCCTGATCGCGGCGGGCGGCGGCCACGGCACGCTGTCGGAGATCGCCTTCGGCCTGCAGTTCGGCCGGCCGGTGTTCGCGCTGGCCGGCGCCCCCAAGGTGCCCGGCACGGTCGAGGTCGCGGACTGGGATGCCCTGCTGCCGCACGTCGCCCGCGCGGTGCTGAACCACGCGGCCTGACCCGCGCCGACGACGCTACTCCTCGATGGGATGGCAGGGCTTGCAGGAGGTCGGCCAGGGCTCGCCGAGATCCTCGAGCAGGCAGCGCCACGAGGAACCGTCCAGACGGATGCAGCCGCCGCCGGCGAAGTGCAGCAGAACGCCACCGCCCTCCTCCGCCGCTTCCACCGATAGCAGTTCCAGGAACTGCTTGCGGTCCTTGAGGTCGAGGCCGCGCATCCTGACGCCAGTCACCCCTTCGAAGCGCACGCCGCAATTGACGCGTTCGAAGGGAAACTGCTCGTCGTCCTCGGCGGTAGGGCCGGCGGCTTCGCGCGGGCGGTCGCTGGCTTCCCAGCGGAAACGGCTGACCACCGCGACGAAGCGCTTCTCCTCCGGCAGGTAGCACATGTCGCCGATGGGGACGATGGCGTCCTGCAGGCAGGCGGAAACGACCTTCAGGTCTTCCTGGTCCTCGGCGCGCATCCGAAGCGGCGTGGTCATGGCTTCCGTCCCCAGCTTCTTAGTCCTCGCCTTGCCCGCCGATGCGCTCGATGTCGGCGCCGCACGCGGCGAGCTTCTCCTCGACCCGCTCATAGCCACGGTCGAGGTGGTAGACACGGTTGATGGTCGTCTCCCCCTCGGCCGCCAGCCCGGCCAGTACCAGCGACACCGAGGCGCGCAGGTCGGTGGCCATGACCGGCGCGCCGGTCAGCCGCTCCACCCCGCGCACCAGTGCCGAGGAACCGTGCACGGTGATGCGCGCGCCCATGCGCATCAGTTCCGGCGCGTGCATGAAGCGGTTCTCGAAGATCGTCTCGGTGATCATCGCCGCCCCGTTCGCGACGCTCATCAGCGCCATCATCTGCGCCTGGAGGTCGGTCGGGAAGCCGGGGAACGGCTCGGTCATGGTGTCCACGCCGTGCAGTTCGCCGTTGGCGCGGGCGACGCGGATGCCGTTCTCGATCTCGGTGAACACCACGCCGGCCGGCTGGAGCGTGGTAACCAGCGACTGGATCAGCTCTAGCCGGGTGTTGACGATGTCCAACTCGCCGCCGGTGATCGCCGCGGCCATGGCGTAGGTGCCGGTCTCGATGCGGTCGGGCACCACGGCATGGGTGGCGCCGTGCAGCCGCTCGACACCGCGGATGCGCAGCGTGTCGGTGCCGATGCCCGAGATGTCGGCGCCCATGGCGACCAGGCAGTGCGCGAGGTCGCTCACCTCCGGCTCGCGGGCGGCGTTGACCAGAACGGTCTCGCCCTTGGCCAGCGTGGCGGCCATCAGCAGGTTCTCGGTGGCGCCGACGGAAACCTTGGGGAAGACGAACTCGGCACCCTTCAGCCCGCCCGGCGCCTTGGCGACGATGTAGCCGCGGTCCAGCTCGATCTCCGCGCCCATGGCCTGGAGGCCCTTGATGTGCAGATCGACCGGCCGGGCGCCGATGGCGCAGCCGCCGGGCAGCGACACCCGCGCCTCGTGGCAGCGCGCCAGCAACGGCCCCAGCACCAGCACGCTGGCGCGCATCTTGCGCACCAGATCGTACGGGGCCGTGGTGTTGGTGAGGTGGCGCGCGGTCAGCTCGATCACCCGGCCGGCGCAGTTGCCGCCGGCGCCCGCCAGCTGGATCGCCACGCCGTGCTGGAGCAGCAGGTTGCACAGCGTGTTGATGTCCGCGAGGATCGGCAGGTTCTTGAGAACCAGCGTCTCGTCGGTGAGCAGGCAGGCCGTCATCAGCGGCAGAGCGGCGTTCTTGGCGCCGCCGACTTCGATGGAGCCACGCAGGGGGTTACCGCCGCGGATACGGATCCTATCCATGGGACCTATGTGTGTATGGTGCTGTAGGGATGGTGCTGGCAGGCCGGGATTACAAGGCGTCCCGCCGCGTCTACAGACGCGGCAAGGTGACGCCCTTCTGGCCCATGTACTTGCCGGACTTGTCGGCGTACGAGGTCTCGCACACCGTATCGCCCTTGAGGAACAGGAACTGGCACAGGCCCTCGTTGGCGTAGACCTTGGCCGGAAGCGGCGTGGTGTTGGAGATCTCCAGCGTCACGTGGCCTTCCCACTCCGGTTCGAGCGGCGTGACGTTGACGATCAGGCCGCATCGGGCATAGGTGCTCTTGCCCAGGCAGATGACCAGAACGTCGCGCGGCACGCGGAAATACTCCACCGTGCGGGCCAGCGCGAAGCTGTTGGGCGGGATGATGCAGACGTCGGTCTTGCGATCGACGAAGCTGTTCTCCGAGAACTTCTTCGGGTCGACGATGGCGTTGTCGACATTGGTGAAGATCTTGAACTCGTCGGCGACGCGGGCGTCGTAGCCGTAGGAGCTGAGCCCGTAGGAAATCACGCCGGCGCGTTCCTGGCGATCGACGAAGGGCTCGATCATGCCCTTGGTCTCGGC
>JAEYOB010000013.1 GCA_023412175.1 Pseudomonadota bacterium
GTCGAGCCGCAGCGCCCAGTCGCCGACGCGGGTGCCGACCAGTTCCGACAGGCGGCCGGCGCCGCCGCGGCGCATGGTCTCCATCTGCCACAGCCGGTCCTGGGCGTGCACGTAGCCGAGCGCGTAATAGGCGTCGGCTTCGGTCTGGGCGAAGATGTGCGGCACGGCGTCGGCATCGCGCAGCACCTCGACCGGGCGCTCCAGGCCGGGCAGCGAGGCGGTGCCGGCGTGCTGCGGCTGCTGTGTGCGCATCCACAACGCAAAGGCGCCCGCGGCCAGCGCCGGCACGACAACGACCAGCAGCGCGATGCCCAGAACGATCTTCAGAAACCGCCGCATTCCCGTAATCCATCAGCCGCCCCCGCCCCCAAACATAGTGCAGGCGGGTCGGCGACACAGCTGGATCCGTGCCCGTGCCGCATGACGGACATGCGGCACGGCAAACGCGTGTAAACTTTTTTGATCGCAATCAAGTGGTATGACCGCTGCTGCGCGGCATAACGCCGCCTGTCCTTCGTCAGCAAGAGCGCCGCCATGATCCATCTGAAGTTGAGGGGAAAGCTTTCGGCCATGGCCTGCGTGGCCATGCTGGGCATGCTGGCCGTCGCCGTGGTTTCGCTGGTGAACCTGCGCGCGCAGCTCATGCAGGACCGGGAGATCAAGACGCAGAACCTCGTCGAAGCGGCAGTCAGTCTGGTCGGGAAGTACGCGGACCTCGCCGACAAGGGCGCCATGCCGGAGGCGGAGGCCAAGCGTCTGGCGCTTGATGCGGTGGTCACGCTGCGCTACGAGGGCGACAACTACTTCTGGGTGAACGACCTGGACGGCGTCCTGCTCGGCCACCCGCACCGCGCCAAGCAGCTCGGCCAGAGCATTCTCGACCTGACCGACCCCACGGGCTTCTTCATCTACAAGGCGTTCAACGAGACGGCGCGGCGCGACGGCGCGGGTTTCGTGCACTATGTCGGCCGTCGGCCGGGCACCGACGTCAACGCCGCCAAGATCGCCTTCGTGCAGCGACTCGACCGCTGGGGCTGGGTGATCGGCACGGGCATCTACATCGACGACGTGGACGCGGTGTTCTGGCAGGACGCGCGGGTGCAGGGCGGGCTGTTCGTGGCGGTGCTTCTGGTGGTACTGGCAGGCTCCTACCTGCTCAGCCGCTCGGTCTCCCGCCCGCTGTCGGCCATGGGCCGCACCATGCTGGATCTGGCGGAGGGCGATACCTCGGTGGCGATCCCGGCGCTGGACCGCCGCGACGAGATCGGCGACATGGCCCGCACCATCGAGGTGTTCCGCACCAAGCTGCGCCACCTGGAGGATCTGCGCCGCGAGCAGGAGGAGCACGAGCGCCGCGCCATCGAGGAGCGCAAGCGCGCGATGCTCGCCATGGCCGACAGCATGGAGCAGCGCGTCCAGGGCATGATTCTCTCCATCGGCCGCGAGATCGAGCGCCTGCACGCCGCGGCCGGCGCCATGTCCAGCACCGCCGAGCAGACCAGCGCCCAGAGCGCCACCGTCGCCGTCGCCAGCCAGCAGGCTTCGACCAACGTGCAGACGGTCGCCGCCGCCACCGAGGAACTGAACGCCGCCAGCCTGGAGATCGGCCGTCAGGTCGAGCGCGCCGCCACGGTGGCGCAGCAGGCGAGCGAACAGGCTGCCTGCACCGACGGCGTGGTGCAGGGCCTGTCCCGCGCCACCGGGCAGATCGGCCAGGTGGTGGACCTGATCCGCAGCATCGCCGGCCAGACCAACCTGCTCGCCCTCAACGCCACCATCGAGGCGGCGCGGGCGGGAGAGGCCGGCCGCGGCTTTGCCGTGGTTGCGCACGAGGTGAAGGGGCTGTCCGGCCAGACCGCCCGCTCGACCGACGAGATCGCCGCCCAGATCGCCGTGGTGCAGGCCGAGACGGATCAGGCGGTCGCCGCCATCCGCGGCATCGCCGGTACGGTGGGCGAGATCCACGAGGCCTCGTCCTCGATCGCCGCGGCCATCCACGAACAGCACGCGGCGATTGGCGAGATCAGCCGCAACGTCCAGCAGGCCGCGCACGGCACTGACGAGATCGACCGCCACATCGGCGACGTCTCGGTGGCGGCGCGCAGCACGCTGGACGCCTCGGGACAGGTGGCGACGGCAGCGGAGGAACTGGTCCGGCAATCCGAAACGCTGGAGCACTGCGTCGAGGAATTCCTGGCGGAGATCCGCAGCTCAAACCGGATTGCGGCGTAAGGAAGCTGCAGTGCGATGGACGCCGCGGTCCTTCGCACTGCCCTTCCATGGTTTACGGCTTAACGGGCTCCGATGACCGTCAGGAAGGTCGGATCATCGAGCGCTTGGTCGATGACGGCCTGCATGCTGTCGTTTGCCATCTTCCCCAACGCCTCGACCGAACCGAAGATTCCACCGGCCAACGTTCCTTCGTCGGCGCGGTTATCCTCGAATGTCTTTGCCAGAACCGGTCGTCCGGAGGTCTTGTCGAGCACGGAAACCCGGAAGCGGGCGTGCGCCTCGCGGCGAACCAGTTGGCTGCAATCCAGCTTTTCGACGGTCACATCCAACCCGTAACGTCCAGCGTTGGCTTGGCTCAGCAGTCCGCGGGCGGCAAGCCCATCAGCGAAGGCTTGGCGAACCACCTCCGCAACCGGGCGCGGCGCCTCCAGGGTCTTCAGCGCGTTGCCATAGCCGCCGCGGATCGCGCCCAAATGAGTGCCGGTGTACTTGCGTGAGTCGGTCACGCCCAACAGTTCCACGTCAGGCGTGGTCGCCATTGGCTTCCCGGTGACCGAGGCTGGATCGTAGGTCATCGGAACTTGGTGCGTGCTGCAGCCGGCAAGCATTCCAGCCAGGATAATCAAAGGCAGTGCAGCCTTCCGCATCGTTTTATCTCCATCCGTCAGGGCGCGCAAAAGGGTTTGCGCGCCAGAAAGTGCTACCGACGCGGGTAATGCATGATTTTTACGGGAAAGTCAAAAGGGCGCGCAACCTTGAGTGATTGGTTTCGCACGATGCACGGAACGGGTCCTGCACCGAAGGATTGTCAATCCCTCCATACGCCCTCTGGCGACAGCGGCGCACGAACCCGATATGGTCATGCAAGCCAGGAGGGATGACCATGCCGAATTATGACGAGAAGGCCTACCGCATCACCCGCAGCAAGGACGGCCCAAGCCTTGCCGAGCAGAAGAGCCAGCTCGCCCGGCTCAAGCAGGATCTTGAGCAGTTCAAGAGCCGTCAGGCCGGCGGAGCCATCCTCGGCTCGCTGCAGGAGCGCATCCGCGATCTGGAGGCCTCCGTCGCCCGCATCGAGAACGCCCGCACGCTCGACCGCGAGGCGCGCCAGTCCGGTTCCGACGGGCCTGCGCGCAACGAGGTCCGCTCCACGTCCAGCCGCTTCCCGCCGCGCGGCACGCCGGGGCGGGCGGGCTGACCCAAGGTCCGGTTTCCGTCACCCCGCTCTACCGATCGCAGATCGCCGGGCGGGGTGACGCGGGAGGTGCCCGGTCCGGTCAATGGACCTGCAACTGATCCAACCGTTCCTTCACGTACAGTTTTTCGAGCTTCAAACGCTTGAGCGCCAAGTCGTTCGGCCTGGCTCGGCCATACTCAACCCGAAGCTTGGCTTCCAGTTCAGCATGGCGCTGGCGAAGCGCCTCGACAGCATCCGGCTCTGCAGTCCTCATGGCGGCACCTATCGTCTGAGAGTCCCCAAAGGCCCGGTGACGAGCCTCTAGGGAAACAGATATGGCCGCGGGTCGTTGCCTTCGAGTGGCAGCGCCGGCATGAGACGTTACGGACCTTCCGGCCGCACCGCGCCTTGGGGACGGAAGGCTCTACTTCGCCAGCTTCGCCAGCGCGCTTTCGACCGACAGTTCCTCACGCTCGCCGGTGGCGCGGCGCTTCAGTTCGACGACGCCGTTCTTCAGGCCGCGCGGCCCGACGACGAGGTGCCAGGGCAGGCCGATCAGGTCCATATCGGCGAACTTCACGCCCGGCCGCTCGTCGCGGTCGTCGTACAGCACGTCGATGTTCTGGGCGCGGAGCTTGGCGTACAGCTCCTCGCAGACTCGGTCGGTCTCGGCATCGCCGGGCTTCAGGTTCACCAGCCCGACGTTGAAGGGCGCCACCGCATCCGGCCAGATGATGCCGTTGTCGTCGTGGCTGGCCTCGATGATCGCCGCGACCAGACGCGACACGCCGATGCCGTAGCTGCCCATCTCAACGTGCACCTGCTCGCCGTTCGGCCCGGCGACGGTGGCGTTCATCGGCTTGGAGTACTTGGTGCCGAAGTTGAAGATGTGGCCCACCTCGATTCCGCGGGCGCTCTCCAGCCGGTTGGCCGGCACCGGGCAGGAGGCTTCGTCGTGCTTCTCGTCGGTCGCGGCGTAGATGGAGGTGTACTTGTCGAAGAAGGGCTGGAGGTCGTCCCGGTAGTCGGGCGCGTCGGACAGC
>JAEYOB010000042.1 GCA_023412175.1 Pseudomonadota bacterium
ATCCGGGCCTGCTCCGAAGCGTGGGCGGGGCGAGCGCCTGACCGACCGCCTCCGCGCTGCCGCCGCCACGGTGCAGGACGGCGTGCAGCACATCACCGCGACGACGGCGTCTCACGCCGGGCAGGTCGCCGATGCCATGCGCGGCGTTGCAGACAGTGCCCTGGGCGCCGCCCGGCAGCCAGTACCACTCGGCAAGGCGCTCGCGACCGCCGCAGCGAGCACCGCCGCCGGCATGGCCGCCGGCGCGGGGACGGCGCTGCACGCCACGGGGCAGATACCGCCGATCGCTTTCAAGTCCGGCGACGAGAGGGCTTTGTCGGCGGCTGCCGGCCCCGGCGACCGGCTCCAGCCTTTCTTCGTTCGGCCCGACGAGGCCGGACGCGCCGACGGCGTCCTGCGTGCCCAGGGGCTGTCGGCCGACACCCTCGCCAACCGTCTCACCGTTACCCGGGCGCTGCTCGCGCGCCGCGAGAAGGATCCGGCAGCCGTCCCGGGCGAAACCGCGGCTCTCAGGGCCGGCGTGGACGTGCTCTCAGCCGAGGCCACCCGGCGCACGCAGACGGCTGCCAGGGCCCCCCGCCGCGGCCGTGGCCATGGGATGGGTTAGGGCGGATCTTCCGTCCCGGTCCCTCTCCAGCCCCACGAGGACACCATGCCACCGATGAGAGAAAACCGCAAAAGCTCCGATCCGGCGGCGCTCATCGAGCGCTTGCGCGAAACCGCGCCGCACACCTACGCGGCCGGTCTCGTGCAGGCCTACCGGCAGATCCGCCTGCGCGGCGAGGATCCGTACTCTGTCCGGCAGCGCCTCGTAGCGCACGCCCAGCAACTCGAAAGCTCCGGCAAGATCCGCCCGGTCGCGGAACGGACCGGCCAGCTCACGACACTGGAGCGCTACGCGGATTCGGTCGGCAAACTGCAGGGAATGGCCGAATCGCCGATGCCAGACGACCGCGACGCGCGCTCTCTGCACAAGAAGAAGATCCGCGCTGCGGAGTTGACCTTGGAGCAGCGCGAGGTCGAACTTGTCGAGACGGCGGCGACCGCCCGCGAGGTGGTGCCGAAAACCGCACCTCCACGTGCCAATCGCCGGCCTGCCGGCCGCGGAATGAGCTGATAAGGACGGCGCCTGGAGGCATCGGTCTTGTCCCCCATCCGCACTTCGCTTGCAGCGAAGTACGGATGGGTTGGATCGAAGTTGCTTGATGGAAGCCACGCCAATAGCATGGACGCATAAGCTCCTGAATTTTTGGCGGTTTCTGGATCAGGTCGCGGTGCTGGCGGACAGCATGTCGTCCAGATCCTCGGCGTTCAGCTCGGTCAGTCCCTCCCGCTCCAGCCGGTCAGCGATGGCCTCCATTTCGAGGCGGACCTCCTTGCAGACGGGACCGTAGAAGCCGAGCTGCTTGGCCGTCTTGCGGATGCCGGCGATGTATCCGCGGAACTCCTGTTCGGTCGCCATGGTGCGGGTCCTCGGTGTGCCGGGGCTTAGATAGACAGTACGAGCACGCGTCCGGCCTCATCGTATCCGTTCTCGATGTCCGATACTGAAACGGCGCCGTATTTGCTGTCGCGTTCGCCAAACCACACGTGCTTGCCTTGGGTGCGATCCAGTGCGAGCGTGGCCGTTTCTATGGCGCTCACAGGCAAGAGTCCGGTGCCGTTACTCATGGTGACGAAGAGTTCCGGGTCCACCTTGGATAGGGCGGCGATCAGGTCCATTACGCGCATGTCTTGTCTCCTGTGAGAGCGGCATATGGAGGACGCTTCCCACCAACTCCGCTGCGGTTGTTGTCTGTCGGGTTAACTTCGCTGATTGAGATGTATCTCGTGTCGTGTCATACTGCAAGGGCGCTCGACACGAGATACAAAAAGTTTTTGGATGCCGACTGATCGAGGATACATTCGCCAGACCCGAAACGGCCCGCCAGTCGCGCGACAGATGGACGCGTTGCGCGCCGCTGGCGTGACAGTGGACGGCGCCTATCCGCCAGTCTACTGCGACCGTCTTGCCGATCAGCGGCGGCACCGCGCAGCGGGTGGGGATGCCCTGACGGAGCGCGTTCGGGTACTCGCGGATCTTCGACCGGGTGCCCGGCTCGTGGTGGCGTCCCTCGACCGGCTGGGCGTCTCGGCTGGCGATATCCGCGCTGTTGTGGATGAGCTGATAGACCGCGGTTGCGCGGTGCACGACGCTGCGGCAGGCGTCACCTACGATGCCAACACGCCGAGGTCCTCCCTGTCGGCCGCCACGCTGGAGGCGGAGCGCACACTGAAGGCTGAGCGGGTTAAAAAGGCTGCCGCCGTGCGGGCCGAACGGATCGCGGCCGGTGTGAAGGCCGCCGTGGGCGGCAACAAGGGATGGAACCCGACGCCTGAGGAAGAGGCTGCGGCCAAGGCGCTGTGGAACGATCTGTCGTTGACGCAGGCCGAGGCGGCGGCGGCGGCAGGCGTTGCTCCGATCACTCTGCGCCGCCGCTTTGGCGCGCGTGGCGCCCCCCGTGGTCGCCGCAAGACACAATCTGCATGAGGAGTAAATATTGCGTGATGAGGGAAATGCGGCAGAAAAAATCTTTACCTAGCGCAGCGTGGCCGACAGATCCGACTCTGGAGGAGCGCGCCACACAGTTTCTTCGGCATCCTGCGCGATCCTTGTGCCGTGGCGACGGCGGTGTATTGGAGTGGCCCAGGGCTGAAGGAACTCTCTTTTCGCTACCGTTCATTACCGCGTATAGCTGCGGCAAGCCCGTAGGATACATTCAAAACGTCGGGATTTCCCCTGCAGAAAAACTAGCAATCGTATGCCACATAGCCGTGGAAAAAGACCTCGCTTTATGCAAGGCTTTGCGGGAGAAAAGAATTGCTGAAACACTTGCTCGCGCGTTTAGGACTCACGTGAAACTCCACTATGGGGTCGAAAGAATTATTTTCCGAGAAAATCATCATGACTATTGGGAGCTGCCTTATGGAAGATTTTTCCGCCGTCTTGGTGCTGTTCCTCGGAAATTTGCGAACAATCCACGGCCGGACTGGCATTGGTATTGGGGAGCATCGAAGAACGAGAAGGTGCCAGGTGAGGAGTGGGAAGGAAGCCCTCCGAGAAAAATAGAAATCCCTCAACCACCCTACTTGCAATGGGGTGGGGAGAGCCCGCGCACCGATCACGGGGAGTGACCCGCAGCTTCTGATGTAGCTTTCGATCTAGGGTATCTCACAGCCGGCCGTGCAACTTTGAAAAAACATCCATCTTATGAGCCTGGAACGATATGGCTGCATATACCGCGATCATACGAGTGACTGTGATCACTCGGCACGCTGTGCAGCCGATTATTCGGCATATGGCGGTGACACTTGAGGCGGCCAGCTTCGCCGAAGCCTATGCCGAAGCCCAGCAGCACGTTACGCCGCTCTCGGAAGGCAACGCGAGCGAACTGGTGGCGCTTGGTCTTTCTGAGCACGTAACTCTGTCGATTTAAGGAGGACTTCCGATGCGAATACGGCTCCTCAATGTTTTGAGTTTAGTGACGGCAGTTATCGTGTCGCTCCTCCTTTGTACTGCTGGCAAGGCTGACACACGCGTTCACTCTTTCGATATTCTGACGTGGCGCCTTGGGAACCCGCCCCCTTCGCCTGTTGACGCAAACATTCGAGTGCTGCGTACCGACACCATGCGTCGATGCGACACCGCGTATCAGCAGCGGATCATCGGCCGCACTGCGGATAGCGCCTCGGACGAGATCGAAATCGATTATCTTTACGACGTGAACGGTCCCGGACTTGTAACCCGCATTTTCCGGCGCGCGCGCTACGCTGTATCGACGGAGGAAATGCTAAATGCTGTAATCACAAAGTATGGGAAAGTAGATAGCCAATCATATGAGCCGCGGAAGCGGGGACTTCAGTGTGGCTATGATTGTATGGAGAGACATGTGCTGAGATGGGGCGAGGAAGCGACCGCATCGCTGACTGTGACTGTTTTTCCTCAAGCCTATATGTCCAACGGTAAGCCTATCGGCTTTTTTACGGCGGAACTCAGGGACAAGGTCATAGAAAGCAGTCATAAAACGTCTGTATTCGAAAAGAGCGCTGCAGCGATAGCTGCGTGCGACGCAGCTAGATCAGCCGCAACAAAGCCCCGGCTATAAGCAGCCCGAGGACGCCAATGAACCGCACACCCATCACGGAGCCGGCCGACGCGCTGGAGATCTTGGCCTCTGACCCGGCCGAGCGGATCATCCGCACGCACATCGAGGGCGGTAGCGAGTGGCACCTTGAGCGGGATCGCCGCGAGGTGACCGGCGCCGTAGTTGAGCTGCTGCGCCGTGGTGGGCCGCTGCTGGAGCGCTTTGACGGCCATCTCGTGCCGGTGGCCGGTGGCCTGCTGGCGGGCGCCGCCATGGCGCAGACGTTCATTTGGCGCCCCGAGCGGGCGCCGGTCCATTAAGGGAGCAAAGGCCAGAACATGTTGGAAATTACCGACCCTTTGGTAGCCAAGTGGATGCAGACACTCATCAGTGGCGTTCCCAAGACCATGGACAACCGAGAAGGGTGGCGGAGGATGGCCGGGTCTAATTCGGCCGTGGCGCTCGCCTTGCGCGTCGGCGCGCTTACCGTGATCGGGCGGGGGGATTCGGAACTCCTGCTGGACTGTCTTGGTGAAACCGAGGCGGAGGCCGAGGCCGCTGTCATGGGTCATGCCCATTACGGCCGCGTCTTCCGACGCCGCGTCGTGGACGTTCCCGCATTGAGGGATCTCATGGAAGCGGAGGTCGCGGCGTTGACGGCGACGGCGGGCGCTACGCCCGTCGTGATCAATGATCCGCACGGTGAGCTGTTCCCCTGGCCCGGTGGCAATCCGCCGACCTTCCAAAAAGTCTGAGACATTCTGGAAACGGAGCAATATACGGACAGGCCGTAGTTTTCTCTTGCGCGTAGTACGGACAGGCCGTAGTATGGAGGTGTCAACACGGGGGCTGGAATGTTCTGCTGGGACGAGGCCAAGAACGCGACCAACATCGAAAAGCACGGCGTGGGCTTCGCTGCCGCCGCCCTGCTGTTCGAGGCCCTGACCGCCGAAATCCCAGACGCCCGTTATGCCTATGGCGAGACGCGCATCAACGCCTATGGCTACATCGCTGGCCGTCTGTTCGTCTGCACCTACGCGCCGCGCTGCGGCTGGCGCCACGTCATTTCGATGCGCAAGGCCAATGCCCGAGAGGTCCGACGCTATGGGTAACAAGCTGACCAACGAACAGCGAGCCGCCGCTCTGGCGGCTATCGACTGGAAGCGGATCGACGCCATGACGGACGAGGACATTGCCCGTCAGATCGCCGAAAACCCCGACGCGGCTCCCGACATGTCCGATGCTCCGCCCGAGGCCGTGCATGTTGTTCACCCGCCCGGCGGCGTCAATGTCCGCGGCATTCGTGCCAAGCTCGATCTGACCCAGGCCGAGTTCGCGGCACGCTTCGGGCTTTCTTTGGGCACCCTGCGCGACTGGGAGCAGGGCCGCAAGCAGCCCGAACCGGCCACCCGCACCCTGCTGTTCGTGATCGAGCAGACGCCGGACGTGGTTGCGGCTGTGGTGGCGCGGAATGCTGCGGCCTGATTTGCCCCTGGCGTCAAACCTAACCTGTCGATTTAAGGAGCCCAGCATGAACATCCTTCAGGTTCGTGACTTTTTGGACCGGCTGATGGCCGATGGCGTACCGACAGACACGCCGCTGTGCGTGGTGGTGGAGGATCTGCCTGTCGAGGTCGCGGAGGCGGAGTTGCTGACCGGCCGCTTCCAGAAGGATCCCGCGCCGAAGATGCCGGGGTGGAATCCGCAGACCGGTCAGTTCCTCCTGCTGGGGCCCTGGAACGCCGATCGGTTCTCCGTCACCGAGGAGGGCGCAGGCTACACGGCTCAGGAGATTGCCGATGAGTCCTGAGAATACATAGCACGGCTGCTCTTGGCAGAGTCCTGCGACAACCGAAGCCAGTCCGATAAAACATAGCCCGGTCCCGTCACCCCTTTTGAAGCGCAGCCTTACATTATCGTCGCGCATCAGATTAATCGTTTCCAAGCGCGTAGCCAATATGCCTCGGCCTATGTATTTGCCGGACAGGCTATGTATACTCGACTGTGCTATGTTATTCCATGACTCACCGAGCCACCGCCGGCCCAGCCCTCTAACATCTGATCTCCAGAAACGGAGCGAATGACTATGAAGCGCCGAGCGATGATTGCGGCAGCCCTCCTGACGGCCTCCCTGTCCTCTGGGCCTGTGGTGGCGCAACAGATGGGAGACGGCCGCCAAGTGGTCCTGGCGGTAAGCCTTGGCGGCAAACCTCGTTACGAGTTGGCGCGCGCCGTTGGTGCCGGCCACGCATCCATCGTTGTGGATCAGGTCTGGTGCGACCAACCCGACCCGGCGACCGGCTGTCTCGCGCGAGTAGTCGCGGGGACGCTGCGGTTTGGCCTGGAGGTAGACACGGAAGCCGCAACCCTGACGGACTTTCGAGCCCACAAGGGCACCACGGAACATCCGGCGCAGCTCGCCCTTGGGACGGCAGTTGCCAAGCCGGGAGCGCCGTTTATCTACGAACGCCAATTTGACGGCGAACTCTGGCGCGTGGCCGTAGAGATCCGGTGACCGTCTGAAATTTCAGACTCTTTCTGGAAAGGGAGCAAACTCGCGATGCTGACCTTCGCCACGCTGTTGGGCCAGGGCGTACGTGCCACGCCGATCAACAGGTACATCCGGCCGTCGGCCACAGGCAGGGACGTCGGCGGGCTCACAATGATGACCGTTGGCTTCGTCCTTGTGCTGGGCGCGGCCTCCGCCTCGCTTTTCGTTCCGGCGACGACGATTTTGATGATTGCCTTCGCTTTCGGTGCACTGCTCATGGAAGCCGGCCGCCGGGTTTCTCGTCGCCGCGAACGAAATGCGGGCAAGTCACCTCGGCGGCCCGACGCCGATCCTGCCGGCGCCGCGGCCGATATCGACACCACCTCCAGAAAGTGAGTGATTCGCCAAGAGCGAATCGACGCTTGACGAACGGTTCGCCATCAGCGATCATGGTTGCATGAAGCTCGTGATCGAAGCCGCTGCGTTGAAGGTCCTGCTCCGGATGCCGAAGGGCGATGCGGCGGGGCTGCGGGCAAAGCTGAAGGCGTTCGCCGCGGCACCCCACGACCCACACCCCTGGGCGAAGGCGTTTGGCGGTGGACGCGGCCGCATCCGCCACGGCGATTGGCGCGCTGTCTACCACATCGACGGTGGCGCGCTGGTGGTCACCGTGCTGAAGGTTGGGAACCGCAAGGAGGTCTACCGATGAACGCACTGCCGATCACTCCCATCGCTGAGACGCCGGATAGCGTTACGCTGCGCCGGGAGGACTTCGAGGCCCTAGCCGATTTGGTGGCCGACGCGCAGGATCTGGCCGACATCGAAGCGGTAAAGGCCCGCCTGGCGGCCGGCGAGACGGAGGCGTTTCCTTTCGAACTGGCCGAGCGGATCCTCGACGGCGATCACCCGGTCACCGTGTTTCGCGAGCACCGCGGCTTCACGGCGCGCGGTCTGGCGGAGGCCGCCGGCGTCGCAGCGTCCTACCTGTCCGAGATCGAGAACGCCAAGAAGCCGGGCAGCTTCGACGCCATGGCGCGCATCGCCGCGGCGCTGAAGGTGCCCCTGGACCTGCTGGTGCGCCAGTAGGTCGGCATCTGGAAAAGGAGCAGCCACTGGGATGGGTACGAACTACTACACACGCATAACGCTGAGCCACCAGCAGGCGTTGGCGGACGCTGTGGCGTCCCATCCCGACGAGGAAGCGCGGAAGAAGCTCGCGGCCGCCTTGTCGGACCAACTCTCCGTAGAACTGCATATCGGCAAGGCCATTGGCTGTCTCCAGTTCCTGTTCCAGGCCTGGCCGGATCTCGATCCGCCACTGACCTCCTTTGGCACTTGGATGCGGTTCCTGGAAAATCGCCGGATCTACGACGAGCACGGCAAGGACGTTCCCCTCGATCGCCTTCGGCAGATCATCGCAGAGCGGGACCATCAGCCGACGGACGATCAGCGCGTCCCGCGCGAGTTCATCAGCTCCGATGGCCACCGTTTCTGTCCCGACGACTTCACCTGACATCCGTCAATTTGGAAAAGGAGCGAAAGCCGAGCTATGGCCGATAGACCCGTACAGCGCGTGATTGCGACGGAAGCCGCCGACCTGTCGGAGGCGGTCAGCTTCCTCCCGGCAGAGCACCCCGGCCCTTGTGCCATGTCGTACCGCGGGCGAAGCGGGGCAGCGTGGGCCATCTTCCCGACGCTTCGCGAGGCGGAGACGGCCGCCGCGTTCGCCGTCCGGTTCGACATCGGCGGCTACTCGGATGTCGAGGTGCACCCCGCGGAGGCAGCGCCATCCGGAACACCGACCTGCTACGACGCGCGGGCCTGGCTGGGGGGCGATTCCGCTCCGAAGGCAACGTCGAATTAAGGAGGACAACAGGTGCAGGAGGGGATTGAAGGGGGGCGAGTAGCAGTGGAACGGAAAACCTAGGTAAGAGCCAAACCCGAGCAATTCCACCATCGCCGCGCACCGTCCCGATGGGGTAGACCCCAGCAAGGCGAGATGCTGAAACGCTTTCCGCGCCTCGATTGGGTTCTATTCGGCGTTCCAAGACGGCTCAAAGGGCCGGTGTAGACCCTATCGAGACGCACGGAGGGCTTACCGAGGTTTCCGGTTCCGCTGCTACTCGACCCCCATTGAACTGAACGATCGTGAGGCTCCCTCCGTGTGGGCGTCCTGGGGCTGCCTTCTTGGCCTGACTGCCCAGCAGGGGAATGAACTGTTTCTACCACCCAGTTCGGAGACTGGGTGTTCCGCCTACACTCCCACGAGTACCCCTCCGGCTCCGGCGCGGCCGTAAACGGCCGCACGCCGGTGTTCGAAAGCCGTGCCGGCTCCCTGCTATCTTCGAGCTGAAGGCAAAACGGCGGGAGGCGCGGGTGACGGATGAACCCGAACGGCAGAAGGCGATCACGTGGTATACCATGAGCGCCATCGCAGGGCTCCTGTTGACCCTCCTCCTGCTCACCGCCGGCTTTCCGCTCTACAAGCTCTCCAACCCGCTCGACTTCGCTCACAGCCCCTGGCCGGAGCTGCGTCTGCTGCACGATCCGACCTGGCGGGCCGGCTTCTCGCTGCGTTGGCTCGCGGACAGCTGGTCGTTCCTTACCATAGGCCTGGCATCGCATCTCGACCTCTGGTACCGGCCGCTCTGGGTGCTGCTCTTCGAGGCGCCGCTCAGCACAGAAGGAATGCCTCACTGGTCGGTCACGCTGGCGCTCGGCGCCGGCGTGGCCGCCGGGCTGGCCATTGCGCGCCGCTGCCCCTACGACCTGGAGCGCAAGAGCCACGGTGAGGCCCGCTGGGCCAAGGACAAGGACATCCGCAACGCCGCTTCCGACGCCAAGGATCCTTTCGTGAAAAAACGCGGTTTGCGGTCTCCGACCGGAATCGTCCTCGGCCGCCTGCCGGACGGACAGCTGATCCGTATGCCCGAAACCTTATCCGCGATTCTCATCGCGCCGCCGGGCTCGGGTAAGTCGGCGGGCATCATCCTGCCCAATCTGCTTGCCGATTGGCCGGAATGGCAGCCCATCCTCGGCTTCGAGGCGATCGGCTGGGCTTTCGGGCGCAAGACCTACTGTCCGCGCCCGACCTTCGTCGTGAACGACCCGAAGGGTGAACTGCACGCCAAGGCATCGCGTCACCTGCGCAAGGCCGGATATAAGGTCCTCAAGCTGTCGCTCGGCTCCATGGACGGCGACCGCTGGAACCCGCTGGGGTTCGACAGCCTGCCCGGCGGGAGGGCTGTCCCTGCCACGCGCGCACGGATCCTCGATGCGCTCGGCCGTGTGTACGCGGACCCGACCCGCGCGATGGAGCAGTTCATGGTCGAGGTGCGCGACCGCACCGACTGGATGGCGGCCCTCGGCGCCGACCCTACGCTTGGCGGACGCCTCGCCCTGCGGCCGGAGGTCGAGGACGCCGAGAACAACGCGCTCGCCACCTGGACGTCGCCGGCACGGGCCACGCTGAAGGCCATCCTGGCGGACGTGCTCCAGCTCTTCACCTGGCAGGCGCAGCGCGAGCAGTACGTCAAGCGTCTCGCGACCATGGCCATCGACGAGAAGATCGAGCCGCACTGGCGCGACAAGGGGCGCGCGGCGCTGCAGGGCTTCTCCCTGTTCACGGTCTACCGCTGCGAGAGCAACCCCGACCTCTACGGCGAACCCTCCTTCGGCCGCCTCATCGATTTCATGACCGACGAGACGAAGGGCTTCGAGGCGGATCCGGCCGCCGCCAACGAGGACCAGGACGCCATCGCCGCCATGCTGCAGCGCTGGATCGCCGAAGCCGAGGAGCGCGGCTACCCGGCCCGCGTCATCACCGAGCTGGCGTCGCTCGCCCGCACCCCGGGCCGCGAGCGCGGGTCGGTGCTGAGCACCATGGAAGGCGGCATCGACATCTTCAAGGTGGCGACGGTCCGTTCGCGCACCTCGGCCAGCGACTTCGCCCTCGACGACCTGCGCTTCTCGCGCCAGCCGGTCGCCCTGTTCATCGTCACGCCGCTCGAGGACGCGGTGGCGCTCGGCAAGATCACCGGCATGTTCTTCGAAAGCTCGGCCGCCCGCTTCATCAGCCAGGACGAGAAGCTGATCAAGACCAGGGGCCGGCCGGTGATCTACCTGGCGGACGAGTTCTGGACCCTGCCTCCGGGCATGGAGAGCTTCCTGCAGATCCCGGCTCTCGGCCGCGGGCAGTGGGTGCAGATGCTGCTGGTCGGCCAGTCCTACGGCCAGATCGCCCTTAAGATCAACAAGGAGGCCGTAGGCATCCTCAAGGGCGCCGTCGGCGCCCAGATTCTCCTGCAGCAGAACGACGCGGAAACCGCGGAGGCGGTCAGCAAGGCGGTCGGCAACTACACGGCAATCACATCCAACATCAGCAAGACCGAGGGCGCCGGCAAGGAGGTCAAATTCTTCCAGTGGAACACCTCTCGGTCGGCCACCGGCCTGCCGCTGCTGCCGGCTCAGAAGCTGCTCACCATGAAGAAGCTGGAGGAGCAGTACGTGCTCTTCCAGGGCATGATGAGCCGGCCGATCAAGTCCTCCTCTCCGGCCTGGTTCAACGATCCGGTCATGTACCAGCGGCTCACCGGCGAGCCCATGGGCCGAATGGCCAGGATCGCGGCGGCGTTCGGCTCACGCCTCGGCCGGCCGGCGCCGGACCCCAGCGGCGAGAGCACCCGCGAGGATGCCTTCGAAAAGGCCGCGGCCATGGCGATCGCCGCGGCCGCCGCAGCCCATCAGGTGGCCGTTGCCAACCAGAATGCCCGCCTCGGCCCGGTACCGGAAGGCGCCACCCCACCGGCGGAAGGCTCCAGCTGGACGCCGGCGTCGCCCGACGAGGTGGCGCGGCTCCTGGGAGGTGAGGACGATCAGCGTCGCGCCGCCTGAAGCGGCCGGCGCAGGAGCTTGTCTCCAATAGCATCTTCGAGAGCGTCGTCAACGGCATTGAAGCGCCCAGTCAATCACTTTCTGCCTGGAAACTCGGCGGGATCCCGATCACGCCCGGCTCGTCCACGAAACGGATGCCGCGGCCTTGCAGGTAGGCGCGCACCTTCTCCAGGCTGGACCGCTTCGGGTCGCCCGTCTCCGCCTCGATGTCGCGCAGCGTTGGTCGCGAAACTTCAGTGGCTTCGCTCAACTGCGCCTGTGTCATGCCCAGCAGCTCGCGGGCTGCTCTTACCTGCGGTCCCCTCATGGGGCCGGGAGCATGCCCCGCCGCCGAGCCGAAGGCAATCGTGTTTTCCATTTTGACAAATCCGCTTGCTTTCGAGAAAGCCATATGTTACACAATAGGGAAATTACAGCAAGCTTTTTGGAAATTATATCTTCCAGAAAGCAGCCTGTAACTTCTAACGAGGATCTTCATGACCAGACCCGCCGCCACCCGCGACCGCCGCAGGACGGGTGGTCCGAATCCCATTGACGTGCACGTCGGCTCGCGCATGCGGCTGCGCCGCACGCTCCTCGGCATGAGCCAGGAGAAGCTCGGCATGGCCATCGGCCTGACCTTCCAGCAGGTGCAGAAGTACGAGCGCGGCGCGAACCGCATCGGCGCGTCGCGCTTGTTCGAACTCAGCCGGGCGCTCGACGTGCCGGTGTCGTTCTTCTACGACGACATGCCGGCCGACCTCGCCGGCGCACCGGCCGGACAAGAGTCCGACGCCCAGCGCAGCATCGGCGGCGCCGGCGAACCGGACCCGATGGCGAAGCGCGAGACGATGGAGTTGGTGCGCGCCTATTACCGCATCAAAGACGCCTCGGTACGCAAGCGCCTGTTCGAAGCCGTCAAGGCGGTCGGGGCCATGGCGTAAGGCGTCAGCTGACGCCTGACTGTCTGCGGACCGTATGTCGAGGAGACACCCCGCATGACCGCACCTGATAGTGAAGTCAAACTAGACTACGACGTGGAAGCCACGCGCTACCCGGCCGACGAACCCGAGGAGCTTACCGTCCTGCTCATGGGATTTCTGGCGGAGATCGCTCACCGCCGGCGCCAGCTCATGGGCCGGCCGGAGCCCAATCCGGAACGGCCGGCGGTCGGACGCTACCGCGAACTGGCGCGCACCGTGGAATGCCTGATCGACTGCGCCGGCAATCCCTTCCCGAACTATCGCGACACGCTGGTTGCCCTCGCGGCGATGGCGCTGGACGCGGTCATCGCCTCAGAAGCCAAGCCCGTGGGCCAGAGCGGCTGACCCATTGTCGACCGCCGGACCGATAATCAAGGAACTTCGTCATATCCCCTGATCCACGAGAGGATTCCATGTCCGAATTGCTGCCACTGGCGACGATCGCCGAGATCGGTTTGACTGAATCCGCCCCGCTCACCTCGGCCGGCCTCCTCGATCCGGCTGCCGCCTGGAAGGCGCTGCCCGCCGCCGCGCGCGACCGCATCGGCGCCGCGGCGGTGACCCACGCCCTCGGACTCATCGGCTCTTACCAGGGCCTCGCGCCCGAGCAGGGCTGGACGGCCGCCGACGTCGAAGGCATGACGCTGCTGGAGGAGGCGTTGCGTGACGTGATGTCGGCGGCGTTCAGCCCGGACGAACAGCCGATCCGGCCCGACTTGGCCGCCCTCGGCATCGCCACCTGCCGCGTGTGCGGGTGCACCGATCGCTGCGGATGCGAGAGCGGTTGTTCCTGGTCGGAGCCGGACCTGTGCAGTTCATGCGCGGCCGGTCCCCACGAAGACGGCGACGACGTCGGAGAGTAACGCCGCCTGTACCCCCTTCGTCAAACCACGGCGCCGGCTTTCAGAAAGACCGGCGCATACTCCGTTCCGTCCACCATCCCCTTCGACGCCTCCCAACTGATGCCGCCTAACCCGACCGCCCGAGCAGTTGTCGCCAGTCCAGGTCGGCCGGGCGGACGATCTCGACGACCTCCCGCCGCTCCGACAGCTGGACGATGCGGGCCAGCTTGCGCACGAGCACGGGCAGCGCCGCATCGGCGGCAGCCGATGACTGCAGGGCCATGGTCATGTTGGTGCGCCAGGCCTCGAGGGCGTCGATCGGACTGTCGGCGTGGATCGTCGACATCCAGCCGCGGTGCCCGGAGTTGAGCACACGGTAGGACGGGAAGGTGTTCTCCAGCTGCTGCTCCCCGGAGATCACTATGGTGGGGTTGAGGCGCAGCACCGCCTTCAGAAGGTGCTGATGGCCGATCTTCGTGCCGGTCTGCGCCTCGTCGGCGAGGAGGCCGACGGCGTTCGGCTGACCGACGCGAACCTCCTCCACATCTTCCACCACGATGATGCGGGCGCTGTCCGGCACCCCCGTGAGGAGCGTGTTGAGGAACGAGGTCTTGCCCGAGTTCGTGCCGCCGGAGATCAGCACCGGCAATCCTTCGCGCATCACTTCCACGAGATCCTCGTAGGTGCCGACCGGATGTCCGCTGTCAAAGCCCGACGAGCGCGTGGCCAGCCCCCCCGCCAGCGCCGCCGCGCCGGGCTTCAGCCCGAAATCCTCCAGGGCGAAGCTCTTGCGGCGCTGCACGCGGACCGAGATCACCAGTCCGGACCGCGTGTTCGACCCAAGCACCGCCTGCAGGCGGTGCCCGCCCGGCAGCTGCGACGCAAGGATCGGCCAGCTGTCGACGTTGAACGGCCGGTGGAAGATGACCCGCAGGTGCTCGCACAGCAGTTCCGCCCAGGAGCGGTCCATGCCGGCTCCGTTCTCCCGCCGGTACTCGCCGCACGCGTGCTCGATCCACAGGTCGCCCGGACCGTTGATCGAGACCTCCACCACGTCGGAACGGCCATAAAGCCACGGCAGCAGAGGATCGAGCGAGGCGCGCAAGGCCGGCGACATCGACGGAATGTCGCTCACCGGCATGCCTCCACCTGCTTCGCGGTCGCATCGCTCCGCGCGATGGTGATCCGCGAGCCATCGCCCCTCTGATAGAGCCCTGCCCGCCGGCCGACCTCCCACACCTCGCAGCCGATGGGCGTGCGCTTCCTGGCGGCGACCTCTTCCCCCCAATATCGGTAGGACGCCCGGGGCAAGCGCTCCACGCCTTGCTCCAGGGTGATCCGCCCCGTGGGTGTGTCCACGACCGTGTCGGTCAGCTGCACGCTCTGACGGGCGGCATCGTCGTGCCGCCACTTCGTGTACAAGGGGACGTGCGGGAAGCGCGCATCGGGATTCTGGACACACCCGGTTATCCAGCGGTGCATCTGCTCGACGCCATCCTGGCCGATCACGACCTCGTACCAGCGATGGGTGGCGTAGGATACGCCGCTCGGCAGATCGTGCACGTAGACGCCATCGCACCCTTCGACCGTCACCTTCAACCGCGGCGCCGGGTCCGGCTGGCACGAGCGGATCACGCGCGGCGGGTCGCTCTCGATGTGGATCTCCGACCAGGCGTAGCCGGCGTCCGCAACCTCTTTCGGCGGCTTGCAGGAACGCCGTTTGTGCGGCCATGTCGTCACGATGTCGGGGCGCGGAGCACATGGCACGGCGATGCGCGGGGCAGCGCCGGTGCCGTCCGCCGGCACCTGATAGACGACGCGTGCCATCCCTTTGGTGACACCGGCCGCCCAGTCGTTCTCGGCGATACAGCCGAGCGTGGTGACGCGCAGCGGCACCGAAACGCCTCCGGGCCGCCGGACGCACGGCACCACCTCCACGGCGGCGCCGGCCGCGTCCGTGTAGGTCATGCGCGTCGCCTCCCAGGCAACCCCTGCCAGCGGCTCCGGGACCCACCCGCAACCGTCGCTCACCGGCCGGATCGGAAAGGTGCGGCCATCCGGGGCGCAGGCGCTCAGCCATCGTGTGCGTCCTCCGGAGACGTCCACCAGACGCGACTGTCCACGCGCCACACCGTTCCTGGTGTCCATAAGGTCCGGGCAGCCGAACCAGGTCCGCGCCGGTTCCGCAGCCGCATCCCGGGACATGCCTGCCGCCAGCACGACGGCCAGGGCGAACACCGGAAGCGATCGTCTCATGCTCCGTCTCCTCTCGTCTGCGCCGCCGGCGACGCGCTCGGGGCGGGAAGGGGCAGCGCCCGCGGTCGCGCGATATCCCGCGGAACGCCGGGCTCGATGCCGCCCACCGCCTCCCCTGTGGTGCCGCCAGAGGGCCGGGCGTCCCCATCCGGCCGGGTAACTTCGGCCGGCCGCACCAGCCAGAGGTCCCTCGCCGGACGCACAAGGAACTGCTTGCCCTGCGCCACCGTATGCACGGGCGTCAGGTCGATGTTTCGCTCCAGCACCATATCCGCGAGCTTCCGCCCACCCTGGGTGCCCCTGTCCTGCATCACGACGGTGCTGCCCGATTGCTGCGTGGTGTTCGACAGCTGGTTCTCGGCCACCGCGGCCGCGATGTCGAACAGCGTCGCGAGCACCGCGCCGCCGTAACGGTCCATCGTCCGCTCGTCCAGACGGTCGAAAAGGCCGACACGTCCCATTTCGTCGGTCGCCGGCATGGCGGCTCCGCGCAGGTCGAACTGGGCATGGTCCCGCGCCCGCACGATGCGGGTCCACATCACCGGAAGGCGCGTCTGGCCCTGCTTCATGCCTTCGTAGCGGCCGTTGAGGATGCTCCCGTAGGGTATGACCACGGTCTCGCCGTCGGCGCCGAACACGTTGGCGTCGACCTGCGCGCGAACCGGCCCGGGAATCTGCGAGTTGATGCTGTCGAGCAGCGTCACCGGAATGGGCGTGTCCTGAAGGACGGTGCGCGAGAGGTCGACCGGCAAAGTCGACAGTGCCTTCGGGAAGTCCGCCCCGTAATCGGGTTGGCTAAGCGCGGGCGGCGAGGCCGGCGACGTCGGGAGCGGTCCGGCGCTGAGCCGTCCGCGATCCAGGTCCACCGGGGTTTCGACCGCCCTGCCGCGTGCCAAACCAGCAAGGCGAGCGGCGCGCGCGACCGCCACCAGCTCGGCGAGAGGATCGGATGCCGGTGCGGGCGCCGACGGCGCGGCGCGGACCTGAAAGGGAATCCGAACCCAGACTCCCTGAGGCCCGAGGAGCAGAACCTCGCCGGCGCCGGGTGACTGGCCAAGCAGATCCAGCCGGCATGTTGCTCCCGGTTCGAGCGCGCCGGCACAACCGGATGCCGTGAGACCGGAGCCGGCGACCACCCGCTCGTTCACCACCGCACCCGTCCCTCCCCGGTTCGAGACCAGTGCCGCGGCGGCCGTGCCGGCCAGCAGATCGATCATGGCCGGAGACACGGTGAGGTCGGCCGGCACGGGTGGAGCGGTGCTGCGCTGCGGCTCGGCGGCGTCCGGCACGGGCGTGGATGCCGGCGGGAGATCGAACGCCTCCATCGGTGCCGGCCGCGACGGTCGGGGAGGTTCGCTCTTCGGGCTATCACCGCCGCTCATGCTCAGCCAAGCCGTGAGCGCGGCGGCAAGCGCGATCCCGCCGACCGCGAGCAGGGAGCGGGGATCCTTCATCCCCTCACCTCCACCGCCATACCGCCAGGCGGCGTCCATCGGTTGCGCAGGCACAGGTAAAGCGTACCGGACTTGAGGGTCACGTCGCCCACCCTGTGGATCACCAGGATCTGTCCCTCGCGGCCGCCCCAGTGGTAATCCACCGGCTGGTCGACTCCCTCGACGCGCAGGAAAGGCGCCGGAGCCCGCAAGGAATCGAGCCGGGCTCCGAAATCGAGGTATGTGCGCCTGCCGTCGTGGAACACACGCACCGGCGCCAGCACGCGCGACGCCTCATCGGGAGCGTACACCTCGATGTCGTCGAAGCTCAGGTCTTCCGCCGACATCGGAAGCTTGCGCACGAAGTCGGAGGCCGGCGTCTCCGCCGGCTGCTCCCGGGAGAAGCCGATCCGCTGCACGCCGCCCGACGCACCTCCCGGGGAAGGCACTTCGGCCCGGGCACCATCGGCTCCGACCGCAACACTGAGGCGGCGCGCGCCGGAACCTCTGGAGCAGAAGGCGTCGTCGTCGACGAAGGCCTTGAGGTCGGTGACCTGTGCAGTGGGTACGTCCTCGGCCCACACCACGAACGAATAGGCACGGCCGCTGCGGCTGATGACATGGAGCGCGTGGTCCAGGCCGACGCGGTCGGCCCGCACGATGACGACGTTCTTCTGTGCGGAGACGATCTCCCAGGGAAACGATGCCTCGTCGCCCGGAATGACGCGGTCGGCCTCCTCACAAGGCGGCAGCACCAGCAGCGTCGGCATCGCCCGGCGCGTTCGCACGAGATAGGTGGCGTTCACCCGGTAGGGGAAGCGCACCGTCCCTGCCTCCATCTGCCCCGGTGCGGGGATGGCATCAGCCCAGGCCGGCTGAATCAGGCCGAGCGGCACACCGCCCAATCCGTCATCCTGCGGCACGCTGCCCGGCTGAGCACCAGCGCCCTGCGGGTCGGCCTGCGTCGTCCGGTTCACCGCTACCGGATAATCGCCACGGGCCTGCGCTGCTGCATCCAACGCCCTCGGGAGCCTCGCCGGAGCGCTGCTGCCGCCTTGTGGCAGAGGCTGCGGCAAATGACCGTTGCCGGCCCCGCTCGGCGAGGCCGGCAGTGGCTGCGGCAGTCCATGCCCGGCGGTCCCGCCGCCGGCCTGGACGGGTGCCGGGGGCTGCGCGCCGGGCATGGTATCGATGAGCCCGGGGAGCGGAGCGGTCGCACCAGGTTGCGCCAGGGCGGGCGGAAGCCCCTGCGACACCGCCGGCGCCGTCCACAACATCGCTGCGACGAACAGATTAGCTGCGGCCGCTCGGTTCATACTGCACCACCACGAAGCCGAAGGCTCTTTCAATCTCCTCCACCGGAACGTCGCCGTTGCTGAACGTCACAGCATCGAACTCGACGGTCCTGTAGGCGACGCGCACCAGCGTACGCAGCGGAAGCGTCTGCAACTCCTGCCCCTTCTCGAAATCGCGGACCGTGAAATCGACCGTCCAGAGATGCGGGTCGATCTGCGACAGTCCATCGACCGTCACCCGCCGAGTGGCGGAGCGGTCGAGGGCGCGGACGATGAGCTTCTGATTGCGCTGGCGGAATTCGTTCCAGACCTCGCCGGTAGACCGCGTCGCAACCCATCCGCCAGGCTGCACGCGCAACCGCATCACCTCACGGTCCGGCTCGATCCCTTCACGCTTCCGGACATACTCGGCTATCCAGGCACGCTCGGCCATCTCCCATCCCTGGGCGCGGCGCGACAGCGGTTCGACGCTGACGACGGCGTCGACCTTCGGAGACAGGGTGACCAGATAGGGAAACGGCTTCTGCAGCGGGACCAGTTTGCTGACCGCCAGAGCAAGCAGGATAACGGCCACCGTCACAAGGACGCTGTAGCCGGCCAGCAGGCGGGCAACCAGCACCAACGCCCTCTGGCTGTGCCCGGTGTCGCCATCGCCGAACACCTGCTCCACCGGCACACCGGCGGAGGGCACCGCCGGCTTGTCGCGTCGCCACATCTCAGCCGGCCCGCCCCATGAGGTCCGCCAGCGTCGCGGCCGCGCCAGCCGGCGAATGGTCGAGCGGCAAAGCCAGGCAGGCGCACGGCGAGCGCTTGAGTTCGTCAGTCCCGCCGCCGACGCGGCGGGGCAACTCGACATCATTCGTCTGGCATCCCGCGATCAGCAGCAAGCCAGCCATGACCGCAAGCCGGACGGCTCCCCGGCTACCCTCGATCGCTCGCATCAAACATTCTCCGGGATGTGCTGGTAATTCTCCACCGACTCGTCCTTCAGCTCCCGGGCCGCCTGCAGCCGGAGGAAAGCGGAGAATTGCCGGTTCAGCGTCTGGATTTCCTCCAGCGTCGCCAGATTGACCGCGTTGCCCGCCGCATGAAGGCGCTTGAGGGTCGTGCCTCCACGCATCAGGCCGCCGAGGCTTTTCAGCTGTTCGTAGCATTTCGTGTCGCCACCGATGGTGTGATAGCTGGTCCCCATCGCGGCATAGACGGCTCTACGGTATTCCGCCGTCCTCCGGCGGGTCATTTGCTGGATCTGGCCGATCTCCGCTCCCACAACAGGCTCGAATTCCTGCCTGACCATCTGCATGGCCTTGGCCGGGGCATCGAACGCGGAGCAGATGTCGCCCTCACGGTAAAGGCCGTACGGCAGCCCGAGCGCCACTTTCGACCCGCCCCGTGAGCGTGCACCGAATAGACCCTCCCGGCAGGCCTCGCCGACGACCTCCAGGACGGCCAGCGCGTTTGCGATCTCCGGCGCCGCGCTCGCCAGATCGACGGCGCTGCCGATTCCCTCGTTCACCTCACCGATCTTGTTCTTGGTGTCGTTGGCGGCGGCGAGCAGTTCGGAGACTTGGGCCAGTTCCTGCAGCACCTGAGCGAAGTTGGCGGCGTCGAACACGGCCCATTGGGCCTTGGCTTCGCGCGGCAGTCC
>JAEYOB010000142.1 GCA_023412175.1 Pseudomonadota bacterium
CTCCAGTGCCACAGCCGGTGCCCTGCCGCGGTCAGCGCCATGGGCCGGATGGTTCGGTCGAACAACCGCGTGCCGAAAGCGGTTTCCAGTTGACGCACCACGTGCGACACGGCGGACTGGGTCAATCCCAACTGCCCGGCCGCCCGGGTCATGCTGCCCAGCTCGGCCACGGTGACGAACACCTCGAGGGAATCCAGGTCGAAATCGCGATGGCGCATCGGAAACGGCGGGTTCAGTCGGTTGACGGCGGTCGCCGCGGCACCCCGGCAGGGCTCGCCGCAACGGCTTCATCATGACCTGAATTCATTCCAACCATGAAAGTCTTTTCTTGAACTGACAGGCGGAGGGACTCCGTAGGCAGCCTTGCGGGATCTTTCCTGCACAGAGAGCCACCGCCGTGCCCCTCCCTTCTTCCGCCGCCGGCCCGCAACCCGCTGCCCGCCTCATCGGCCACTGGCTGGCCGGGCTGGAACGATCCGCCATTCCCGAGGATGTCGCCTCGGTCGCCCGCGGCTGCATCATCGACACGCTGGGCGTGGCGCTGGCCGGCGCCGGCACCGAAACCGCACGGCTGGCGCGCGAGGAGGCGCTGGACATCCACGCCGCCGGCCCATCCACCCTGCTGGGGGGCGGGCGCCTGTGCGCCGAAGGGGCCGCCTTCGCCAACGTCGCCGCCGCCCACGCGCTGGATTTCGACGACAACAGCTACGCCGGCTTCGTCCATGGCTCGGCCGTGGTAGTGCCGACCGCCTTTGCCGCCGTGGAAGCGGCCGGCGGAACCGGAGCCGATCTGCTGACCGCCATGGTCGCGGGGACGGAGGCGCAGTACGCGCTGGCCGTCGCCGTCGGCAACGGGGTCTATCAGGCCGGCTGGTGGACCACCGCGCTGTTCGGCGGCGTCGGCGCAGCCGCAGCCGCGGCAAAGGCCCTTAAACTGGATGGCGATCAGGCGGCCGATGCGGTTGCCTTCGCGATCTGCGGCGCCGGGGGGCTGCGGGCCTGTTTCGGCACCGGGGCCAAGCCGCTGCTGGCCGCCCAGGCCGCCGCCAACGGGCTGCGCGCCGCGCGTCTGGCCTCCCGCGGCCTGACCGTACCGCACGGTGTGGTGGAGGACCCCCGCGGCTTCGCCCGGCTTGTGGCGCAGGGCCGTTTCGATCCCACGGCGCTGGAGGCGCTGGGCCGGCGCTGGCATCTGCTCGATCCGGGCATCGACACCAAGGCCTATCCGGTCTGCCTTTCCTCGCACGCCGCGGCCGATGCGGTCCGCGATCTGATGGCGGAGCACCGGTTGGCGTCCGTGGACATCGCCGCGGTGCACTGCCGCGTGCCCCCGGTGGTGGCGGCCAATCTGACCTACGGCCACCCCACCACCCCCGGCGAGGCGCGCTTCAGCCTGCCTTTCGCGGTGGGCTGCATGATGCTGCACGGCGACCTGACCCTGGAGCATCTGACCCGGCGCGTCCTGGCCGACCCGCTCCTGCACGCCGCCATGGAGCGGGTAACCATGGATCCCGATCCCGCCTGGAACGAGGATCCCGACCGCGCCCGTCTGGCGCCGGAAGGCGCTGAGGTGACGGTGGAGACCACGGATGGCCGCCGTCTCGCCCGCTTCTGCGCCTCGGCACGCGGTACGGTCGCCCGGCCGCTACCGGCGGCGGATCATGCCGCAAAGTTCCATGCCTGCGCCGGTCGCGCCATTGGGGCCGAAGCAGCGTCGATTCTTCACCGGACGTTGCAGGCGGTGGATCTGCTGCCGCAGATCAATGGGTTGTTCGAAAGGCCGAAAGCATGCGGATAACACCCACATCATGCCGGTTCATTCATAATGACGACAAATTTTCTTCATGATCATTTTGTGCGGCCGTCGCGTGTGATTAAATTTTGAGCACCCTATGCAGCACAGAGGAAGTGCGGTTATCGGCTGATATCCTGCATCGATGGACCGCACAAAGTTCAGGCAGAATCATCCCGATAGTCGGTTTGCACAAATTTTGATCGAACATCGCGCCACCGGACCGCACCGCCCTCGCTCTTCCCTCCCTTCGAGGCCCTGTGCGACCGTCGAAACAAGTAGAAACCTAAGGTCCGCCAAGGGCCAGCAAACACGAGGGGCATTCATGATGATGAAACGTATGGTGGCGCGGGCCGTGCTTTCGGCGTTCCTCCTCTCCGGAACCGCGCTGACGGCCCAAGCCGCGGGCACGCTCAAGGTCTCGGTGGATTCCAACCTGAACACCCTGGATCCCGCCAAGATGAAGGGCGGTCAGGAGTATGTGGCCGCCTACCTGATCTTCAACGGCCTCACCGTCATCAGCCACGACATGACGCTGAAGCCGGACCTCGCGGAAAGCTGGAAGCACAGCGACGATCTCAAGACCTGGACCTTCCACCTGAAGAAGGGCGTGAAGTTCCACAACGGCCGCGAGATGGACGCCGAAGACGTCATCGCCACCATCACCCGCATCCAGGACAAGGCGACCGGTTCCACCGCCCGCGTGAACTTCGAAATCGTGGAGTCGATGAAGGCGCTGGATCCGCACACCGTCCAGTTCCAGCTGAAGACGCCCTACTCGGGCTTCGCCGAGCTGTTCGGCGAGCGGCAGGCCCGCATCGTGCCGCGCGACGCCGTCGACACGCTGGCGTCCAAGCCCGTTGGCACCGGGCCGTTCGAATTCGTCTCCTTCGCGCCCGGCGACCGCATCGTGCTGAAGCGCAACCCCACCTACTTCGAGGCCGGTCTGCCGAAGCTGGACGAGGTGGTGATCCGCATCCTGCCCGAAGCCGCGGCCCAGGTGGCGGCGCTGACCACCGGTGAGCTGGATCTGGTCTGGAACCTGCCGCTGGAAGCCATCGACAAGGTCAAGGCCGCTCCGAACCTGAAGGTCGACGCCGTGCCGACCTCCACCTGGGACGGCGTGATCATGAACGCCGCGGTCAAGCCGTTCGACAACGTGCGCGTCCGCCAGGCGGTGGCCACGGCGCTGGACAAGCAGGCGATCACCCAGATCGCGCTGTTCGGCCACGGCACGCCCACCCATTCGCCGATCTCGCCGAGCCATCCCTACTTCAACAAGGATCTGCCGATCGCCAAGGGCGATCCGGCGGCGGCCAAGAAGATGCTGGCCGAGGCGGGCTATCCCAACGGCTTCGAGGTGACGCTCTACACCCCGGCCGGCCGCGCCACCCGCGAACGCCTGGGCCTGGCGGTGCGCGAGCTGCTGAAGCCGGCGGGCATCACGGTCAACGTGCAGCGGGTACCCTTCGACGTCTTCCTGAAGGACATCGAGGGCAAGGCCGGCTTCTACATCGACGGCTTCTTCAGCCGCCCGACCATCGACACCTCCTTCTACCCCTGGTACCACTCGCGCGGTTCGTGGAACAGCGCGCTGTGGAACTACGCGAACCCGAAGATGGACGAGCTGCTGGACGGCGCCCGCCAGGCCACCAGCGAGGACGAGGCGAAGAAGCTCTACGGGCAGGCCCAGGCGCTGGCCGTCCAGGACGCGCCCGGCGTCCTCCCCTACGTGATCAACCACGTCAACGGCGTGAACGCCCGGGTGGACGGGTTCAAGTCCCACCCGATGATGTTCCTCGACCTGCGCAGCGTGTCGGTCGGCAAGTAAGGCCGCCAAAGGAGCCGGGGCGTCACACCCCCGGCTCCCAGGGCCAACGGAAGCTCGTCCATGCTCCTCTACACAATCACCCGTCTGGCCTATCTGGCGGTGGTCCTCGCCGTCATGTCGGTCCTGATCTTCCTGGTGACGCAGGCCATGCCGGGCGACGTCGCCCACATGATCGCCGGGCAGTTCGCCTCGCAGGAGGTGATCGACGCCATCTCGGTCAAGCTCGGCCTCGACCAGCCGCTCATCGTGCAGTACGGCCGCTGGGCCGCCGGCATCCTGCAAGGGGATCTCGGCCGCTCGCTGGTGCTGGAACAGCCCATCGCCCCCATTCTGGGCGAGGCGCTGGCCCGCTCGCTGGTGCTGGCGGCGGTGGCCCTGGTGGTGGTGGCCGTGGTCGGCATCGGCTTCGGCGTGCTCGCCGCCGTGCGGCGCGGCAAGCTGGCCGACCAGCTGGTCTCGGGCGTCTCCTACCTCGGCATCGCCGTGCCCGACTTCTTCTGGGCCATCGTGCTGGTGCTGGTCTTCGGCAGCTACCTGAAACTGCTGCCCACCGGCGGCTACACGCCGATCTCGGAAGGTTTCCTGCCCTGGGCGTCGCATCTGGTGCTGCCCGTCGCCACGCTGGTGCTGATGCTGATCGCCCGCATCGCGCGGCTGACCCGGTCCAGCATGATCGACGTGCTGCAGACCAACTACGTGAAGTACGCCCGCGCCAAAGGCATGCCGGAGCGCGTCGTGATCCTGCGCCATGCGCTGAGGAACGCGCTGCTGCCGACCATCACCGTGCTGGCCATCGACTTCGGCCTGATCCTGGGCGGCGTCGTGGTGATCGAAACTGTCTTCTCCTATCCCGGCATGGGCCGGCTGCTGCTGTTCGCCATCCAGCGCCACGACCTGCCGCTGATCCAGGCCACCATCCTGATCGTCTCGGCCGCCTACTGCTTCGCCAACCTCGCCGCCGACCTTCTCTACGCCTTCGTGAACCCCAGGATCCGCCACGGCATGAGGAGCGCCTGACATGACCGCCGCGAGCCACACCCGCTCCGCGCCGAAGCGCTGGCCCACCTCGCTCGTGCTCGGCACCGCCATGCTGGTCCCGCTGCTGGTGGCCGCCATCGCCGGCCCCTGGCTGGCCCCCTATCCCTACGATGAAATGAACATCATGAGCCGGCTGCAGCCGCCGGGGCCGGACTTCTGGTTCGGCACCGACGAGTACGGCCGCGACGTGTTCAGCCGCACCCTGGTCGGCACCGCCAATTCGCTGCTGATGGGCATCTCCGCCACCGCCCTCAGCCTGATCATCGGCGTGCCGCTGGGGCTGATCGCCGGCTACAGCCGGGGCCGGGCCGACGAAGCCATCATGCGCACCATGGACGTGCTGATGTCCTTCCCGCCGATCCTGCTGGGCATCCTGGTGTTGGCCGTCACCCCGCCGGCCCTGTGGAAGGCCATCGTCGCCATCGGCATCGTCTATGTGCCGCAGGTGGTGCGCCTGACCCGCGCCATCACGCTGGAACTGATGCAGGAGGAGTTCATCACCGCCGCCCGGCTGCGCGGCGAGAGCACCGCCTACATCCTGTTCCAAGAGATCCTGCCCAACATCTGGCCGCCGCTGGTGGTCGAGGCCAGCCTGCGCGTCGTCTTCGCCATCCTGCTGGGCGCCGCCCTCAGCTTCATCGGCATGGGTGCCCAGCCGCCCTCCTCGGACTGGGGCCTGATGATCAGCGAGGCGCGGCCCTTCGTCGAGCAGGCCCCCTGGATCGCACTGTGCCCCGGCATCGCCATGGGCGTCACCGTGATCGGCATCAACCTGCTGGGCGACGGACTGCGCGCCGTGCTGGACCCCCGCAACACGGGAGGACACTGAGACCATGACCGCTCCAGCAACCCTTTCTCCCTCCCCCCTTCCCGCCTCCGCATCCGCCACCGCCCTGCTGGAGGTGCGCAACCTCACCATCAGCTACGGAAACGCCCGCGGCACGCTGCGCGCCGCCAGCGACGTCAGCTTCGCGATCCGTCCGGGCGAGGTCATGGGGCTGGTGGGCGAGTCCGGCTCGGGCAAGAGCACCGTCGCCATGGCCATCCTCGACCTGCTCGGCGAGGGCGGCCGCATCGAGAGCGGCGAGATCCTGTTCGAGGGCACCGACCTGCGCCGCCTGCCCGCCGCCCGCCGTCAGGCGCTGCGCGGCGACCGTATCGCCGCCGTCTTCCAGGATCCGTTCACCTCGCTCAATCCGGCGCTGACCGTCGGCCGGCAGATCGCCGAGCCGCTGATCCAGCACAAGGGCTTCACCCCCCGCCAAGCCGCGCCGCGGGTGGAGGAGCTGCTGGCCGAGGTCGGAATCCGCGAACCCGGCCGGGTCGCCCGGTCCTACCCGCACCAGCTGTCGGGCGGCATGCAGCAGCGCGTGCTGATCGCCACGGCGCTGGGTTGCGACCCGAAGCTGCTGATCCTCGACGAGCCGACCACGGCGTTGGACGTCACGGTGGAGGCGCGGATCATCGAGCTTCTGGCCGGCCTGTGCGAGAGCCACCACCTGAGCGCCCTGTTCGTCTCCCACAATCTCGGCATCGTAAACCGGATCTGCGGCTCGGTCTGCGTGCTCTACGGCAGCGAGGTGGTGGAGACCGGCCGCACCCGCGAGGTGCTGGCCCGTCCCGTCCATCCCTACACCAAGGGGCTGGTGGCGGCCCTGCCCCGCATCACCGCGGGCCAGCGGCACCGCCTGCCCTCGATCCCCGGCACCGTCAGCAAGCTGGCGGGCGCCCCCGAAGCCTGCGTCTTCGCGCCCCGCTGCCCGTTCGCCGAGGAGGCCTGCCGCAGCCTGCCGCAGGCGCTGTGCACGGACGACGCGGGCAACAGCGTGCGCTGCTGGAAGGCCGAGGCCCTGGCCGGCACGCCCTGGCCGGAGGACGAGGCCGCCGTCCAGGCGCGCAAGGTGCTGCCGTCGCGCTCCGCGCCGCTCGTCGACGTAAAGGGACTGCGCAAGGTCTATGGCGGCGGCCGGTCGATCCTGCCCTGGCTCCGGCATGAGGGAACGGTGGCGGTCGACGATGTCTCCTTCACCGTCAGCCGCGGCGAGGTGGTGGGCGTGGTCGGCGAGAGCGGCAGCGGCAAGAGCACCATCGGCCGCTCGCTGCTGGCCCTGATCGAGCCCAGCGCCGGCACCGTGCTGTTCGACGGAGCCGATTTCGTGAAGCAGGCGAAGCAGGGCGACCGCGAACTGCGCCGCCGCGCCCAGCTGGTCTTCCAGAACTCGGCCGCCTCGCTCAACCCGCGCAAGACGGTGGGCAACGCGGTGGAGCGCCCTCTGGTCCTGGCCGGCCGCCAGAGCGAGGCGGAGCGCCGCGACACCGTCGCCAAGCTGCTGACCCGCGTCGGCCTGCCCTCCGCCTACGCCGACCGCTACCCGCACGAGCTGAGCGGCGGCGAGCGGCAGCGCGTCAACATCGCCCGGGCACTCGCCACCGACCCGGAGTTCGTCGTCTGCGACGAGGCGGTGTCGGCGCTGGACGTCTCGGTGCAGGCCAACATCCTGAACCTGCTGGCCGAGCTGCGCGACGAGATGGGGCTGTCCTATCTCTTCATCACCCACGACATCGCCGTGGTGGCGCACATCGCCGACCGCGTGCTGGTCGTCTACGGCGGCACCATCTGCGAGGAGGGACCGATCGCCCAGGTCCTGCAACCGCCCTACCACCCCTACACCGAGGCGCTGCTGTCGGCCGTGCCGCGGCTGGCCGGCCCGGAGGACGGGCCGGAGCCGGAACGCATCCTGCTGGAGGACGCCACCGCGCCGCCCGGCGGCGGGGGGTGCGCCTTCCGCGCCCGCTGCCCGCGCAAGCGCGGCACGATCTGCGACGAGCACGCGCCGCCGGTGCAGACGACCGGTGACGGCCACCGCATCGCCTGCCACATCCCCCTGTCCGAACTGGCGGAGCGCGCACCGATCTTCCCCGAACTGGCCGCCTGACCCGCCAACCGCCTTCCCCTGAACGGCGCCACGGCCGGAGCCCCTTCGGGTCTCCGAACGGCCCCGGCCGCGCCCGCCACATCCTTGCACACGAGAGAGACGACCCATGACCGCCCACACCCGCATCCGCAAGTTCAACACCAAGAAAACCTATCCTGAGCAGACGCTGGACAACGACCTGTGCCAGACCGTCGTCGCCCGCGGGACGATGGTCTTCGTGCGCGGCCAGATCGGCCAGAACCTCGACACCAGCGAGAGCGTGGCCATCGGCGACGCCGCCGGCCAGACCGAGCAGGCCATGGCCAACATCAAGATGCTGCTGGAAGAGGCCGGCGCGAAGCTGGAGCACATCTGCAAGATCACGGTCTACATCACCGATCCGCGCTACCGCGAGCCGGTCTACCAGACCATCGGCAAGTGGCTGAAGGGTGTCTACCCGGTTTCCACCGGCATCGTGGTCAGCGCCCTGGCCCGACCCGAGTGGGTGGTGGAGGTCGATGCCACCGCCGTGATCCCCGACGCCGCGTGAGCGGCGGCACTCCCAACGAAAAGACCAGGAACGCCTCATGAGCACCATCTTGACCAACTCGCCGCGCCGCGAGCTGCAGAGCTTCCTCGACTTCCCGATCTGCACCGACCTCGACCAGCTCGACGGCCACATCGGCATCCTCGGCATCCCCTACGGCGATCCCTACACGATCGACGAGGTGACCAACGACCAGACCAACGCGCCCACCTGGGTGCGCCGCTACACCGAGCGGGCGCTGCGCCAGTTGGAGCGCTGGGATTTCGACATCGGCGGCCCGCTGCTGGGCGGCAAGGACATCAAGGTCGTGGACTGCGGCGACGTGAAGGCCGACCCGCGCGACCTCGACCTGCACTACCGCAACGCCGAGGCGGTGGTCCGCAAGATGCTGGAGAAGGGCATGCTGCCGATCATCATCGGCGGCGACCACGGCATTCCCATCCCGGTGCTGCGCGCCTACGACAACCACGGCCCGATCACCCTGGTCCACATCGACGCCCACCTCGACTGGCGTGACCATGTGAACGGCCGGCCCGGCGGCTATTCCAGCCCGATCCGGCGCGCCGCCGAGATGGACCATGTCGGGCAGATCTTCCAGATCGGCCTGCGCTCCGCCGGCAGCGCCCGGCCGGAGGAGGTGGAGGCCGCCATCGCCTACGGCGCCGTGCTGGTCCCCGACGTGGAGCTGCAGGATGTCGGCATGAAGGCGGTGCTCGACCGCATCCCCGACGGCGGGCGATACTACCTCACCATCGACGCCGACGGCATGGATCCCACCATCATGCCGGCGGTCAACGGCCCGGCTCCGGGCGGCGTGACCTATCCGCAGATGCGCACGCTGATCCACGGGCTGGTGAAGAAGGGCCGCGTCGTCGGCATGGACATCGTGGAGATCACGCCCAAGAAGGATGTGAACGGCATCACCGCCATCACCGCCGGGCGCATGATCTGCAACCTGATCGGCAAGACCATCCAGGCCGGCTACTTCGAAGGCAAGTGACCGGGCTGGCGTGAAAGGGAGAGACGGAGGAAGACGATGACGGAACCGCACAGGCTCGACGGGCTGTTCTGCGACCGGGCGCTCCTGGCCGATGGCTGGGCGTCGGACGTCCTCCTCCGTTTCGACGGTCGGGGCGGCATCGCGGCGGTGGAGGCGGGCGTGTCCGCTCCCCCCGCCGGGGCGGAACGGGCGGCGGGGCCGGTCATTCCGGGCCTCCCCAACCTGCACAGCCACGCCTTCCAGCGCGCCATGGCGGGGCTGACCGAGAAGGCCGGCCCGTCCGAGGACAGCTTCTGGACCTGGCGGGAGGTGATGTACGGCTTCGTCCGCCGCATCGACCCCGAGACCATGCAGGCGGTGGCGGCGCTGGCCTACGCCGAGATGCTGGAGCAGGGTTACACCGCGGTGGCCGAGTTCCATTACCTCCACCACGCCGCCGACGGGCGCCCCTACGCCGACGTGGCGGAGATGTCGAAGCGCATCCTGGCCGCCGCGGGCGAGGCCGGGATCGGCCTGACCCATCTTCCGGTGCTCTATGCCCAGGGCGGTTTCGGCGGCCAGCCGCCGGGCGACGGGCAGAAGCGATTCATCAACGACCCCGACCGGATCCTGGCCATCGTGCAGGCCTGCCGGGACACCCCCGGCGACCACCGCACCGGCCTTGCCCTGCATTCCCTGCGCGCGGTGACGCCCGAGGCGATGGACGCGGCGCTGGCCGGGCTGGCCGCGCTGGACGGCACGGCCCCGGTCCACATCCACGTCGCCGAGCAGACGGCGGAGGTGGAGGGCTGCCTTGCGTGGTCGGGCCGGCGGCCGGTGGAATGGCTGCTCGACCGCGGCGTGCTGACGCCGTCCTGGTGCCTGATCCATGCCACCCATGTGACGGCGGAGGAGGTGGCGGGCATCGCCGCGTCGGGCGCCGTCGCCGGCCTCTGCCCGACCACCGAGGCCGATCTGGGCGACGGCCTGTTCCCGGCGCGGGACTTCCTGGCGCAGGGCGGACGCTTCGGTGTCGGCTCCGACAGCCAGGTGATCATCTCCGCCGCGGAGGAGCTGCGGCTTCTGGAGTTCGGCCAGTGGCTGACCGTGCGGCGGCGCAACTGGCTGGCACCCGGCCCCGGCGCCTCGACCGGCGCCGCCCTGTACCGCGCGGCGGTGGAC